>NZ_LASY01000081.1:0-8326 GCF_000973155.1 Grimontia sp. AD028
CGTAAGTGCGGCGAATATTAGCGAGGTCTCGGAAGGCTGTAAACCCCCTTTTTGCATGTTTTAACTCAAATGCTCAAAAAGCCACCAGGAACTATGCATTTTCTTGCTGCACATCAGAAAACCCAACATCTTAAAAATGGGAAATTAACCTTCAAAACGAATTTTAAACTTTCTCGCACCCTGGTTGTCAGTGACTGCTAGAATGCCCATTAACTAAAACAATTCGAACATGACGATGACAAGAAAACTGCTCACCTTCTTTCTTTGCTTTTTTGCCCTTTCACCTGCATTTGCTACCGAACAACCGGAAACCATCAGAGGCGCAGCCTGTTTAGTCTCAGATGATCAAGGTCGTGTGCTAGTCACCCGGGATATTCTGAACAACCGAATTTCAATACCTGGCGGCTTTGTAGATAGTGACAACCCCGCTGATGCTGCGATCCGCGAGACACTCGAAGAGACGGGTATTGCGGTTGAAGTGGTCAAAGAGTTTGCACGGTTAGATAGAGCCGTTTTGTTTGATTGTCGCGCCCTATCCCCTATTGCTATCCATAATCAGGAAGATGGCAATGCCATGGTGGCCAGTTGGCAAGCAGAGCATTTTGGCCGTGAGGTGCGAAATGTTGCCATGATGACGCCAAGCTCTGTAGACATTAAAGAAGTCCGATTCCCCAATCAGGTAAGAATGATCCCAACCTGGTTGGAAACAGCCACCCCCAGTGAAACCACGCACTTTGATGATTTCAGCCACATGAGTGCTGAATTCAATGTGTGGAATGCG
This sequence comes from Grimontia sp. AD028, assembly GCF_000973155.1. Taxonomy (NCBI): domain Bacteria; kingdom Pseudomonadati; phylum Pseudomonadota; class Gammaproteobacteria; order Vibrionales; family Vibrionaceae; genus Grimontia; species Grimontia sp. AD028. The sequence continues at coordinate 782 of NZ_LASY01000081.1, forward strand.
TCGATTAACCAAGCGTTCCAAGACGCCATCAAAGCGATGCCTTCCATTTTTGGTGGACTGCTTACAGCGTCCTCGGCAATGGGAAGCGGCATATTGTTCTTCTTGCTTATCCCAATTGCTACGGCATCTGGCGGCGTAAAACGGGTTTCTCAATTGATGTTTACAACCGTCGCTGTCACCTTGATTGTCAGCTTCGCAAAGCTGCATTTTGCTGTTCCCAGACCCTTTTATCTGTTCCCAGATCTTCAGCTTACAGGCGCTTCAGGCTTTGCTTTCCCTAGTGGCCATACAGCGACAGCCTTCGCAGTGTGGGGACTGGTTTATCTGTGGTTGAAACAAGCAGGTAAGGGATATCTCGCTATTTGGTTAATACCGTCGGTATTGGTGGCATTAAGCCGTGTTTATCTTGGTGTCCATTATATCACCGACGTGCTGGCCGGAGCCGTGATTGGCACGTTGGTGGTGTCAATTTCACACGCTTTGACTCAACGCCAGAGCAAAGTTGTTTCGCCAGTATTGTGGGCACTGATTGGCATTGTCACCCTTCCGCTTGCCGCCGCGCAGATCCAGCCAACTTTTCTCTACTGTGCGGCTTTTTCGCTGACTTTCGCTGTGATGCTGCACCTGACCAAAAAGCAAATCCCTGCTATTGATTCACCTTTGGGTAAGAAGGGATTCATCTGGTCATTGCTCAGTGTCGCGGGAGTCGCCGGGCTGATTGGCGGCGTTGGGCAAGTCTCCAACTCAAGTATCGAAATTCTTGCTGCAACCACACTGGGGTTTGCTTTGTTGGCTTTGCTGTTATCTTGGTTGGCTCCTAAACTCAGCAGATAACTCGCCAACAGCCCACCACAAAAAAGAGCGCCCTGAGGCGCTCTTTTCATCTAGAAGACCAATTAGCCTTTCGCGATATCTGCCAGTTCTTTCTCCGCATCATGGTCAATTTCCACATGCGTAATCACACCAGCGTTTGGATCGTTGAAGACTGACTCATCCAGCTTGCCTTCGCTCTTCGCAACAATACAGCTGACTGCCGCATCACCGGTCACGTTAACCGCGGTACGAACCATATCCAGCAGACGGTCAACACCCAGAATAAGGCCGATACCTTCCAGTGGCAGACCAACCTGTGCAAATACCATCGACAGCATGATCAGGCCAACACCCGGCACACCAGCAGTACCGATAGAAGCCAGTACGGCCATCAGAATCACGGTCAGGAAGCCGCCTACACCCAGATCAATGCCGTAGATGTTAGCGATAAATACCGTCGCTACACCCTGCATGATCGCTGTACCATCCATGTTGATGGTTGCACCAAACGGAACGGTGAAAGAACCCACAGAGTTCTTCACACCCATACGCTCAGTCACAGTACGCAGCGTAACAGGAATCGTCGCATTCGAGCTTGCAGTACTGAATGCGAATACCTGCATGTTGCGCGCCTTCTTCATGAAGGTCACGATGTTCAGGCCAGAGAACACTTTCAGGATGGTTGGGATAACCACAAAGAGGTGAACCAGCAGGATACCAATCAGAACAACCACATAGCCAATCAACTCAACAAAGAGCCCCAAGCCGAGGTTGGCCATGGCTTTGGCGATCAAACAGAACACAGCGTAAGGTGCGATTTCCATGATGAGGGTAACCATCTTCATCATGATTTCGTTCAGCACTTCCACCAGTTCAACGACTTTCTTCGCTTCTTTACCCACCATCAAAATACACACACCCATCAGGATGGCGAAGAAGATGATTTGCAGCATCTCGCCTTCGGAAAGCGCATTCACTGGGTTGTTAGGAATGATATCGATAAGCACTTGAGAAAGTGGCGGCGCTTCACGGCCCGAGAACGCAGTATCTGCCGCCATTTGCATGCCGGTACCGATACCGCTGATTGATGCGATTGTGATTGCTACAGCGATCGCAACAGCGGTCGTCAGAATATAAAGCGCGAAAGACTTCGAGCCCACTCTGCCTAGCGTTTTAATGTCACCAATCCCGCATACCCCGCAAATCAGCGAGAAGAGTACCAGCGGAACTACCATCATTTTCAACGCGTTAACAAACATTTTGCCCACAACGTGGAACAAGCCGTTTGTGATGTAGGTGTCAACAAATCCACCTGCTGGGTTTAAACCCAGAATGTTAATAGCAAGTCCAAGAATAATACCGGCTACCAAGCCGACAATAACCTTGGCGGTTAGGCTCATCTTGCCATCACCGTTTGATGCTGCGTCTACCATATTGCCTCCATGACTTTAGTTATGCAGTCGTGAAAACCCTTTCTTTTGTCTTGCTTACTGGCAATTGGCAAAAATTTGCACGAGCTAATTATGCATAATTAGTCACAAAGAGAGATATTCCATTCACTCAATGAGAAAGTGGTTGAATTAGCTTAAAAATTGACCAGTAGCGAGCGACTTATTTCGGGCATCCTCACAACTGGCAATAGATATATCGTGAATTGAAATTCCGCTTTGTCTCGAATTTGAGTGATTTTGAAGTTTTTGTTAACGAGCCATTAACGAAATATGCTGCATGGGAATAAAGATAGATAATTGGCGAGTCTTGCAGCAGGCTCTATCCTGCTGCGACTTCCTGGGAAAGGTTTAAGTGATTCTGTGCGGTCATGAAACTCACGTGGGCTTCAATTAAGGTTTTCGCTTCGCTTTGCCAGTACTCGCCGTCCTGACACTGGCAGTACTCAAGCAGTACCACGACTAAGGCATCCATCCGTTGCAGGCACCATTTCTTCACTTTCAAATCGTGCCCAATGTTGCTGCCCATTTCCTGCATCTTGCTGTAGGCGAATTGGAGGAAAGCGTAAGCGCCTTCGATACTGTCCTGAGCATTAAGGTGATGATGGATGCGCATACACGCATCCAACCAGTAACCAATCGCCTGACTCTTAGACTCATCAATGTATGGAAGAAACAGTGACGGTGGTGCCTGCTTCACCATTTCTTCCAAACAGCAAATCTCATTGATGTTTTGATTGCAGTACCAGTTTTGAACCTCGCCCAACCACACATCCACGGTCAGCTCATTGGACCGATTCATGCCGCCGACTCCCAATTGCGCACAAAGTGATTGTCCGAAACTTTCTGGATTTCAGGCTGCAGTTTCGCACTGAGAATACGAACTTCATCGGCGTTCTGGGAGTAGTTTTCGGTTTGATGGATAAGATCCGCAAATGGCAGATCCGGATCTGGCACGGCAGAAATGAGAAGCTTGGTGTAAGGGTGTTGTGGATTGGAGAGAATCTCCTGCGTATCACCCCACTCTACGATTTGTCCGCGATACATCACCGCCGTTTCTTCCGCAATGTAGTGCGCTGTGGCTAGGTCATGAGTGATGTAGAGAAAACCGATGCTCATCTCTTTCTTCATGCGTTGCATGAGGTTCAACACGCCCAAACGGATTGAAACATCCAGCATTGAGGTTGGTTCATCCGCCAAAATCACTTCTGCACCCACACCCAGAGCCCTTGCCAGATTGATGCGCTGGCGCTGACCACCGCTTAGCTGATGAGGAAACTTGGAGAGACAATCCGGATCCAGTTCGACCAGTTCCATCAGTTCGCGTTGGCGTTGTTTCACTTCCTCTTCGGTCGTGGCCTGGTTGTGGATTTTCAGCGGTCGAGCAATATGGTGATCGATAGTGTGAGCCGGGTTGAGCGAACCAAACGGGTCTTGGAAAACCATCTGTACATTACTGCGGTATTCGCGCAGTGCTTTGCCCGAATTGATGGTGTCGATACTCTGCCCTTTGAACAGAATATCTCCTGTCGTCATCTCATGTACCTTGGTAATAAGACGTGCCACGGTACTTTTTCCGCAACCGGATTCTCCAACAAGCGCTAATGCGCGCCCTTTGTGAAGATCAAAGCTGATGCCGCGCAGTGCTTCAAAGGGTTCTTTTTTGGAGAAACCGCCGCCTGCAAGGAAGGTTTTTGAAACGTTCTTAACTTCAATGATTGGCTGGCTCATGCGGTTGCCCCCTCTTCAAACTTGGCTTTGCTGCCTTCACGGTCGTGAATATTCGGGAAAGAAGCCCAGAGCTTCTTGGTATATTCGTGCTGCGGGTTCTGTCGGATTTCTTTTGAGCTATTCACTTCCACTATTTCACCGTGGCGCATGATGGCAATGCGGTCGCTCAGTTGAGTCATCAAAGCCAGATCATGGGTAATGAAAAGCACAGAGAAGCCAAACTCTTCTTTGAGGGTGAAAATCTGCTGAAGGATTTCGCGTTGCACCACCACATCCAACGCCGTTGTGGGTTCATCCATGATGATAAGTTTCGGACTCAAGCTCAGTGCAATCGCAATCACCAAACGCTGACGCATGCCGCCACTGAACTGGTGCGGGTAGTCTCCCAACCTATCACGGGGAATATTCACCAAGTCCAACATCTTGTAAGCACGATCAATTGCCTCAGCGCGCGTCCAACCTTTGTGGTGGCAAATCACATCCACGAATTGCTCTTCGACCGTGAGCACTGGGTTCAGGGAATTCATGGCACTTTGGAATACCATGGCGATCTCGCTCCAACGAACCGCTGCCAGCTCTTTTTTGGACAGCGTGCGTAGGTTTCTCTCTTCCAGCCAGATTTCGCCGCCGGAAATGTACGCAGGTGGCTTGTGCAGATTGTTTACCGAAAATGCGATGGTACTTTTTCCGCAGCCGGATTCCCCAGCCAAACCGAAGACTTCACCTCGACCAATATCAAAGCTGACCGATTTCACCGCGCGGAAATGACCATCATCCGTGATGTAGTCAACGCAAAGATCTCGAACCCTTAACAAAGGGTCACTATGAAAGGCGTGTTCACTTGCCATGTAGATTCACTCCCAAAACAATATTGAATGCAAATTATTATCATTTCTTTTTGCAGTAAAATAAGTTCTCAAAAAGAGTGAATTAGATCGCACAGTATTGGGGAAGGATCGCAAGCGTCCTTTCAGGTACAATTCCCGCTCATTTCTCTAACCCGTGGTAAGCATGAGTCAATGTCCTGAGTGCGGAAACGCGCTTGAATGCACTGCCGAGTCTGGTCAATGCTGGTGCATGCAGTATCCCAATGTTCTCCCTCCAGCAGCAGAGGACAACCTCTCGTGTCTGTGTAAAACCTGTCTGGCTAAACGCATTAACGAGAAGCTGGAAAACCTCTATCAGGAATACAGCACCAATGACTTGATTCGTCTTGCAAAGCCCTATCGCGAGCAGAAAGAGTTAGTAGAAGGACTGGATTACACCATCGAACGTGGACTTTATGTATTCTCGGCTTGGTACCATTTACGCCGTGGCACCTGTTGTGGCAATGGCTGTCGACATTGTCCCTTTGGAAAATCCGAACCCACAAGCTACAACAACGTGGGCTAAATCACGGACTGATTGAAGTTCTTAGCTGAAAATACGCCGCTTTTTTTCACTCAAACAAGACAATCCAGAAAAATGAAAATCGTTGCTGTCACTGCCTGCCCTACAGGTATCGCCCACACTTATATGGCTGCTGCTGAACTCAAAAAAGCAGCGCAACAAATCGGTATTCAAATCGCAGTAGAAACCCAGGGCGCGATGGGTATTGAGAACCCACTCAGCATTCAGGATATCGCCCGCGCGAATGTGGTATTGATTGCCTCAGACATTGAAGTAGAAGACCGCGCCCGTTTCACTGGCAGTAAAATCCACTGTGTGACCATTGAAGAAGTCTTGACGGATCCCGTGAAAGTATTGGAGCGCTGCAAAACATTATGATCACCCGGAGGATCACCTTCTTTGTTGATGAAGAAGGCTTGGCAGCATGGAGGCTGAACCGTCTGAAAACGCTGGCGGGCTATTTCCGATCCGTCACGATGTTCTGCAATATCTCCCAGCGCAAACAAGCCAGTGTCGAACACCCTATAAGGATGATGAGCCTGAGTATAAAGCCGGGCGATCTCTGCCAGTTATTGATTGAAGGGTCTGATGCCGAGCTTGCTTCCATGGTGCTCACCGATTTTCTGGATGAACATGCTCACGTACTTTCCGGTGGCAAAAATAGTGCGCCATTTGAGCCTTCAGATCATGTCACCCTACCCTTCACGGGCTGCATCCACCGCATTGATAGATCTCCACTAGATAAACACGCGTTATTGGCAGAGTTCGCCCTGAAAGTTTCAATGACTGAACCTGCCAGTCAGGAAGACTTGTTCAACGCGCTGTATAAACGGGAGAGTGTTTCGGCAACCTGTATGGGCAATGGTATTGCACTGCCCCATATCATTTCGCCGAATGTCAGCAAGGCGCATCTGATGATAGCGACCACAGCGTTGCCATTGGACTGGGGCTCACAGCGCGGTGATGTGACTCGGGTGATAGGAATGATGCTCCCTGCGCCACCGGTTCGCGATCACGTGGTCGCCTTTTCTGGCTTTTCTCAATTGCTATTAGAAGAACATTTCTGCCGCTATCTGACCGATAATCAGGATGCGGATATTCTGGAAACCATCATCGTTCATTCCCTTTCCAACGCGTCAGTCTGAGCCCCGATATTCAGACGGTGTCATGCCAGTTTTGGACTTAAACACGCGGTAAAAGTAATTCACATCCTGAAAGCCGCAACGGGTTGCCACTTCCCCCAACCGAAAGTCATAACGTTTCAACATGAACTTAGCTCGGTCTATCCGCACCCAGGTAATGTAATCCGCCATCCGCATATGGCCTTGCTGTCGGAAAAGCCGCGACAGGTGATTCGGCGTGATATTGAAGCGGTGCGCTATCGACTCACGCGTGATGTGGCGGTGAAAGTTCTCCTGAATGTAGATACAAATCCCCTGATACAAATCTTCCACCCGGTTACGTGTACCAGCAGCAGGCGCGGTAAGCATCTGCTGGCAATAGCTCAACAGCGCATGGAGCAGGTATCCATCCATCGGCGTTTGCACGGGCTCTTTGGCAAGTGTATTCAGCGCAGCGAGAATATGGTCAATCGCATGGCCGGTTCGGGTTTGGAGACTGTACTTTTGCACGTCATAAAAACCCGGTTGATTCTTAGCCTTACTCACCAAACTGAAGCCCAGTTGGCGCTTGCCGAACAGAAGGCTAAGAACGGAACAGTCTGTATCCCAGTTGGGTTTGTTCCAACTGTTTGGCGGCACATACAAAGCATCCCCTGCCAATAGTTTCGATTCAGTGATCGACTTGTCGGGGTTTTCCAAAAGGTTGGGATATTCACCGCTGATCACCAGTTCAACGCGAGGAAAATTGACCTGATAACTGAATTGAGGTGGCGTCACCTGATCGCTCGCAAACCAGATGCGATTGAAGTGTTCGCGCTCTGCCAGAAGATTCTCCAGCAGCAGTTGAAAGACCTGACTCATGGTTGTTTTATATAGGGGCTGTTGACCTTTGGTGGTGAAATTTTGTTCTAGCCCTAAACGTTTTAGGCGCGGCGAGGTGTGTGCCGCCTAGTCACTTCTAAGCAAATACACCTCAACAAAGCATAAAACGTTTAGGGTACGGGACGCGTAGTCGAACCCTTTGGGCAGCGTTTGTGGGGACT
>NZ_LASY01000082.1:0-2036 GCF_000973155.1 Grimontia sp. AD028
TCAGGTCGTTTGGGTATACCTTTTTTTCATTTATCTTTATCGAGTTCAGTCCCCAATAAAGCCACCAGTTTGATGCTGCCAGAGTTGGGCATAGATACCGCCGCTGGAAATCAGCTCTTGGTGGGTGCCTTGCTCTACGATTTCGCCTTGATCAAGCACGATCAGTCTGTCCATCGCGGCAATGGTGGAAAGTCGGTGAGCAATAGCGATAACGGTTTTACCTTCCATCAACTGATAAAGACTTTCCTGAATCGCTGCTTCTACCTCTGAATCCAGTGCAGACGTGGCTTCATCAAGAATAAGAATTGGCGCGTCTTTTAGCAGAACACGGGAAATTGCCACACGCTGTCGCTGGCCGCCGGAAAGCTTCACACCGCGTTCACCTACCTGCGAATCGTAACCACGATTGCCATGTGGATCGCTCAAGGTTTCGATAAAGTCGTGAGCTTGTGCTTTCTTCGCAGCGGCGAGCATGGCGTCTTCGCTGGCATTTGGGTCTCCGTAAAGAATGTTTTCACGGATAGAGCGGTGCAGCAGAGAGGTGTCTTGCGTCACCATCCCGATATTGGCGCGCAGTGAATCCTGTGTGACGGCAGAAATATTCTGTCCATCGATGCGAATTTCACCCCCCTCGACATCGTGAAAACGCATCAGCAGATTCACTAAGGTTGATTTACCTGCACCCGAACGACCAACCAGACCGACTTTCTCCCCCGGTTTGATATTGAGGTTTAGCTTTTCAATCACACCTTTGCCTTCGCCATAGTGGAAGCGTACATCGGTGAAGTTAATGGCACCTTGAGGCACTTCCAGTGCAGGTGCGTTTGGCTTGTCCAACACTTCGACAGGTTTAGAAAGCGTTGCCATGCCGTCGACCACGGTACCAATGTTTTCGAACAGCGAGCCGATTTCCCACATGATCCATTTCGACATGCTGTTGATACGCAAAGCTAGGCTGACCGCAATAGCAATCGCACCCACAGTGATGGCCGAGTCCAGCCATAGCCAGATTGACATGGCACTGATAGAGAACAACAGGGCGTAGTTGGCGATTTCTACCGAGATGTTAAAGCCAGTAGCCAGACGCATTTGACGGTAAACCGTATCCATAAACACGCCCATGCCTTCTTCGGCATATTGGGTTTCACGATCTGTGTGTGAGAACAGTTTGACCGTGGCGATATTGGTGTAGCTGTCGACGATGCGGCCTGTCATCAAAGAGCGGGCGTCTGCCTGCTCAGTAGAAACCGCTTTCAGCTTAGGCACAAAGTAAATTTGAATGCCGATATATGCCATTAGCCAAATAAGCATCGGCAGCATGAGGCGAATGTCTGCTTGTCCTACGATGAATAGCATGGAGATGAAGTAGACAGCGATGTATACCGCAACATCCAGCAGCTTCATCACGGTTTCGCGAATCGATAGGGCAGTCTGCATCACCTTCGTGGCAATACGACCTGCAAAATCGTTTTGGTAAAAGCCGATGCTTTGTTTCAGTAGGTAACGGTGAGCCATCCAGCGAATGGACATCGGGTAGTTACCTAGCAAGGATTGGTGCAAAACAAGTGAATGGACGGCAACGAGCATTGGCATACCGATGAGTATCAGCACGCCAATGGCAATCAGGGTATTACCTTCCTCGGCGAGAAAACTGGCCTTGTCTTGATTGGTCAACCAGTCAACCAGTTGTCCCATAAAGCCAAACAGTGACACTTCCGCGATAGCAATCATCGCAGTCAGCATGGCCATGGTGATCAGCGGGCGTTCAAAGCCTTTGGTGTAGTGGCGACAAAAGGCGAGCAGGCCATTTGGTGGCTGTTCCGGCTGTTTAGGTGGAAAAGCCATTGTCATGCGTTCGAACAATTTATAAATCATGAATCCTTCCGGAGTAGGACGGTCGCGTTCAAAAACAGAAATGCAGTATGGAAAGAACTGATAATTAAATACTTTCCGGAGCTGGTTAACGCGAACCCAAATGAAAGACGGTGAGATTCTATCAGGTTTAAATACCCAAATAACCTGAAGATGCAGGATTC
>NZ_LASY01000083.1:0-306 GCF_000973155.1 Grimontia sp. AD028
ATACCACCGTCCATTTGCGCAGCACCGGTGATCATGTTTTTAACATAGTCAGCGTGTCCTGGGCAGTCTACGTGTGCGTAGTGGCGAGTTGGAGTATCGTACTCTACGTGTGAAGTAGAGATAGTGATACCACGCTCGCGCTCTTCTGGCGCGTTATCGATTGATGCGAAGTCACGCGCTGCACCGCCGTAAGTTTTAGACAGTACAGTACAGATTGCTGCAGTCAGAGTGGTTTTACCGTGGTCAACGTGGCCGATAGTACCAACGTTAACGTGCGGTTTCGTACGTTCAAATTTTTCTTTAGAC
>NZ_LASY01000084.1:0-18046 GCF_000973155.1 Grimontia sp. AD028
AGTCAAACTCGCTGAATCCTGCATCTTCAGGTTATTTGGGTATATTCACCCGCTCTCTGTCTCATTCCTATTAGTTCGTGTAACTGACTGAATCATGTATCTTTAAGGGATAGATATAGAGGGAAGAGTAATGCGTAATAAAACCATCCGATGGGGAATGATTGGCTGTGGCAATGTGACTGAGCGAAAAAGCGGCCCGGCTTTTTGGCAGGTAGAAGGTTCATCATTGGAAATGGTGATGGCAAGACGTGAAGAACAGGCAAGCGACTATGCCTCTCGACATGGGATTGCCCGCTACACCACGGATGCGTCTGCATTGGTGGCCGACGAGCATGTTGACGCGATATATGTTGCCACACCGCCTGATAGCCATCTGGAATATGCCCTTATGGCTGCCAGTGCTGGCAAACCTTGTGTGGTCGAAAAACCGATGGCACTGACGACAGACGAATGCGACCAAATGCTCGCGGCTTTTGAGAAAGCGAATGTACCGTTGTTCGTGGCTTATTATCGACGCTCACTACCAAGATTTGACGTGGTGAGAAACTGGATAGAGCAAGGAATGATCGGTAATGTCAGGCATATTCATTGGACTTATCATCGTCCGCCTAACAGTGGTGACAAAGAGGGCAAAGACAATTGGCGCGTGAATCCGGCTCAAGCCGGAGGTGGTTACTTTGTGGATCTAGCCAGCCATGGGTTGAACCTGTTCCAGCAGTGGTTTGGGAACATTGTGGTTGCTAAAGGCATCAAAACCAATCAACAAGGTTACTACGAAGCCGAGGATGCGGTAGCGGCAAGTCTGGCCTTTGAAAGTGGTGTACTGGGCTCAGGGTATTGGAATTTTGGCGCGGCAAACCGTGAAGATCGTGTTGAGATTATTGGCAGTGCAGGGCGGATTGTTTGCTCAGTATTTGGCGAAGATGACTTTGAGATTGATGGAAAAGAGAAAGCGTCGGTAAATGTCGAGAATCCTGACCCCGTGCAGTATTTCCATGTTGAGAACCTGATTGCGCACCTGAATGGTGACAAAGAGCATCCTAGCTCAGGAATCGCAGGCAGAAATACAACGTGGGCTATGGAGCAAATTCTTAACGGCTAAGGAGTTTGGTGAGGAATCTGCTGATTTGAAAGGTAAATAGCTCATGATTTAGTCACTTGAGGCTAAATTCGGCCTGAAACGCAAATTAGTGCTTGCAAGCCTTGGGCGGTTTCCCTAATATTCACCTCGTTCTCAGGAACACAGACTTTTCCCCCTTAGTTCAGTCGGTAGAACGGCGGACTGTTAATCCGTATGTCGCTGGTTCAAGTCCAGCAGGGGGAGCCAAATTTGAAGCCTCGTCGAAAGACGGGGCTTCTTTCGTTTTGCCTGTTTGAAAGTGGCCGTTGTCGTCATTGTCGCTTCGCGATATGTCGCTGACCTACGCGGCCTGGATCAAGTCCAGCAGGGGGAGCCAAGCCTGCGCGGCCCGATCTGAAGCCTCGTCGAAAGACGGGGCTTCTTTCGTTTTGCCTGTTTGAAAGTGGCCGTTGTCGTCATTGTCGCTTCGCGATATGTCGCTGACCTACGCGGCCCGGATCAAGTCCAGCAGGGGGAGCCAAGCCTGCGCGGCCCGATTTGAAGCCTCGTCGAAAGACGGGGCTTCTTTCGTTTTACCTGTTTGAAAATGGTCGTTGTCGTCATTGCCGCTTCGCGATATGTCGCTGACCTACGCGGCCTGGATCAAGTCCATCGGGGGCAGCTAAATCTGAGCCTCGTTGGAAGGCGGGGCTTCTTTCGCTTTTCCTGTTTGAAAGTGGCCGTTGTCGTCATTGTCGCTTCACGATATGTCGCTGACTTACGCTTGTTACAAATTAGTACGAATCAGGCGTTCAAATCCCTAGTGCTGTAATGTTATATTGTAACATTATTGCTTTAGGTAGATGACGGATCATGCTGTTTTCATTCCGCAAATTACTCCCTGTGTTGTTGGCTGTTCTTTTCTGCTGGCAGGGTTTTGCGGTTGCTCACCACAAAGGCGAACATCATCATACCCAGAAAGTAGATCACGAATGTGCAGTTTGTGTGCTCGGTATGCCTGCCATTGAATTTGAGGCTGCACTCGTCCCAGTATCCCACTCCCCGGCTTCAGTTCAGCCAAATATTGGCTCATCACTTCTGTCGACCGTATCTATCACCCAAAATGCGCGTTCCCCTCCAAAGTTGTTGATTTAATTCATCTACATTTAAACATTCATTTTTGGAGAATTTATGCGTACTAACTACTTGTTTGCATTGAGTGCAATTGCTTTGGGTGTGTCGTCGGCAGCGACTGCAGAAAATAAAGAATTTCGTCAACATGATGCTCACCAACATGGTGTTGTTGAGTGGCATATTGCCCAAGACGGTGACGAGCTTCTCGCTGAAATCACCGCGCCAGGCAGTGATGTAGTAGGATTTGAGCACGCACCGGAAAATGCGGAACAAAAAGCAGCCCTTGAAAAAGCGGTGGCTGCATTGGCAAAACCGGGTGCATTGTTTGCGATTAACTCAGAAGCAGGTTGTGAGCTAGAAGCACAGCAGGTGTCTCACACCTTGGGTGAGGAAGAGCATGGTGATCATCACGATCATGCTCATGAAGGTCACCATGATCACGATAAACACGATGATCATAGCCATGACAAACATGAAGAGCATAAAGGTCATGATGACCATGACCATGACCATGACCATGACCATGATCACGAGCATGGAAAAGCGCAACACGGCGAGTTTTCAGCACAATATACCTTCCACTGTAAATCGCCAGCTGAGCTTAAATCCATTACAACAGATTGGTTTACCGCATTTGGCAATACCGAGAAGATCAGTGTTCAGGCAGTGACAGACAAGGGTGTCGCAGCTACCGAGCTAATGTCATCTTCAACCACATTCCGTTTCTAATTACTCAGGCCCCTTCGGGGGCCTCTGGTTTGCATTTTATGTTATTGATTGAAGACCTCCGGTTCAGGTGGCCAGGCCAAGAACAATGGCAAATTGATATTCCCCATTTCTCGCTCGAAGCCAAAGAGCGTGTATTTCTAAAAGGTGCCAGCGGGTGTGGTAAGTCCACGCTGCTTGGCCTGATTGCGGGCATCAACACCGCTGATGAAGGCTTACTGCGTTTTCAGGGAGCAGATTTAACGGCATTAAAAGGCGCTAAACGCGATGCTTTTCGCGCTGATCATCTTGGCTATATCTTCCAGCAATTTAACCTGCTTCCATATCTCTCAGTGATTGATAACGTCACCTTGCCTTGTCGTTTTTCCAAAGCGCGCAAAGAAAAGGCAGGGGGTAGCCTGCAGCAAGAAGCCGAACGTCTGCTAAGTGCATTGGCGTTGCCGGAAAATTGCCTGAATAAACCCGTTACCGAGCTCAGCATTGGTCAACAGCAACGTGTTGCCGCAGCGAGGGCTCTGATTGGAAAGCCCGCGTTGCTGCTGGCAGATGAACCTACCTCCGCACTGGATGCCGATACCCGAAATGCGTTTATTTCCCTTTTGATGAACGAATGTGAAAACGCGGGTTCCAGCCTGTTGTTTGTTTCTCACGACAGTTCTTTGGAATCGCACTTCGATCGCTCTATTTCGCTACCTGAGCTTAATCGCGCAGCGATTCAAACGGAGGTGCTGTAAATGGCTATTCTCCGATTAGCACTTCAAAGTTTGCGAAACCGTAAAGCAACGGCCCTGTTAACCATATTTACTGTTGCAGTGTCAGTAGCGCTGTTGATTGGTGTAGAGCGTGTAAGAACCCAAGCCAAAGAAAGTTTCGCCAACACCATCTCGGGAACGGACCTGATCGTGGGTGCGCGTTCTGGTCAGGTCAACCTTATGCTTTATTCCGTATTTCGCATCGGCAACGCCACCAACAATATTGATTGGCAAAGCGTAGAGGATGTGAAAAGTCATCCTGCGGTGGCTTGGTCGATTCCCATCTCATTGGGCGATTCACACCGAGGCTTCCGAGTTGTCGGTACAACAGGTGATTACTTCGAGTATTACCGTTACGGACAGAAACAGCCTTTGTCCTTTAAAGAAGGTCAACCATTCAATGGGTTGTTCGACACAGTGATTGGCTCAGAAGTCGCCAAGAAGCTGAATTATAAGTTGGGTGACGAAGTCGTCATTGCCCATGGTTTGGCGGACAAAAGTTTTGCCCGGCACGATAACCTCCCGTTCAAAGTAACAGGTATTCTTGAGCCTACCGGTACACCGGTTGACCGTAGCGTGCATGTATCTTTGCCTGCCATTGAAGCGATTCATATTGGTTGGGAAAGCGGCGCGCGAATGGGGACAGGCATCAAAGCAGAAGATATAGACCCCGACTCGCTACAGCCAGAACAAATCACAGCGTTACTGGTCGGGCTAAAAAGTCGCATTCAGACGTTTGCGTTGCAGCGAACCATTAATGAGTACAAGCAGGAGCCTCTAACAGCCATTATGCCCGGGATTGCGCTGCATGAGTTGTGGGGCATGATGTCGGTGGCTGAGCAAGCGCTATTGGTGGTATCGGGTTTTGTTGTGATTGCAGGGTTGATGGGGATGCTTTCAAGCCTGTTAACCAGCTTGAATGAGCGTCGTCGAGAAATGGCGATACTGCGTGGAATGGGGGCTAGGCCAGCACATATCTTCTTCCTGCTGGTCAGTGAAGCCTTGTTCCTGACACTATTAGGTATTATCACTGGCGTGACAGCGCTGCTGATAATGATTAATCTGGCTGCACCTTTTGTGCTGAGCCAATATGGATTGCAACTTTCCGCTGCATTTTTGAGTCCACATGAATGGACGCTAATTGGCATTGTGCTGGTGGCAGGATTCTTGGTGGGAATGTTCCCTGCGCTTCGCGCGTATCGCCAATCTCTGTCAGACGGCATGACAATACGGATATAAGATAATGAAAAAATGGTTACTAATTCTCACCGCGTGTTTGCCAATGATTGCGCAGGCTGATGAAGCATTGAAATTGGATTGGCTGGATTTAATTCCCGAGTCTGAGCGCAATCAGTTTAACGATCGTGGCATGCCAACTATCGACCACAACAGCGATGCCCCACAGCAGAACTTGGTGGGTAAAGTTCGCCCAGAACTGAACAACAGCCAGGTTAAAATTCCAGGTTTTGTGATTCCTCTTGAAGGAGACGCTAACAAAGTGACGGAATTTCTGTTGGTTCCATTCTTTGGTGCCTGCATCCATGTGCCACCACCACCACCGAATCAAATCGTGTACGTGAAGTTTGAAGAAGGCGCACCCGTTCAGGAGCTTTGGGATGTGGTTTACGTGGTGGGTAAACTGAAAACTCAAACGGTTTCCCATGATATCGCGCAAGCCGGCTATTTGCTGGAAGGAACAGCGTTAGAGCCCTACGACGATATGTAATTGTGTCTGATAAAAACGCCCGCATCATGCGGGCGTTTTTTTCTGGTTAGCGTTTCTGCTGTTGGGTGAAAAGTGAGCTCAATGTATTGTCTATCCATAACATCACCTTATCCCATCCCCTTGCTTTCCTTTTGATAGCGCTCAGGGTTAACAGTGGCGGGCTGGATAACTCTGCAGTTGACAGCTCTTTGACGGAACCCTCCATCCACTCGTGGCTGACTATGTGCTCAGGAACAAAAGCCCAACCAAGGTTTCGAGTGATAAGGTTCGAGATGTAGTAGTAGCTATCAACGTGCCAGTAGCGCGGAGAGAGTGGTTCTTCCTGTGAATAACCGAGTCGGTCCCGAATGGCGAGTTGGCGATATTTTACTAAGTCGTCTTCATGGGGATGCTCAAGAAGGGCAAGAGGGTGGTCATGCCCCGTGATCAGGCATTGCTTCACGGTTTCAATGTCATACCAATCAAGAGATTCAGAAAGCGGCTTTACCCGGTAGATAAACCCAATATCAGCCCGGCCTTCATTGACCCAGGTGGCAATATCGTCTTGGGAACCATTCAGAATGGTGAGTTTGAGTTCAGGAAACGCCTCAGCAATTCGCTCAAATAGGATCTCAAATGTTTGTATGGGAACCGCTTCATCCATGGCGACATTGAATGCAACTGGCTCGCCGCCAGTCACAGCCATCGCACGGGAGTTCATCCGGTGACATTGCTGAAGTATCGCCTTGGCATCTACCAGCATTTCCTTTCCTGCTTCGGTAAGAACAGGCAATTTGGCGCTTCTGTCGAAAAGCTCGAAGCCGAGATCAATCTCCAAGTTGGCAATTGCGGTACTCACACGGGATTGTGCCTTACCTAACTTGCGGGCGGCAGCTGAAAAGGACCCTGTTTCGGCGGCTTCGACAAACGCCTTGAGTTGTTCCAATGTCCATTGCATGAGCCTTTCTCTCTTTCACCTATCCGTTTTTGAGATTGATTTTAACTTTTATCTATAGCTATACAACGTGAAAATCACCTCGTTCATTTCCATTTTAAGTTTTTCTTTTATGCATGTAACAGATCTCAACCAAGGTGACTCGATCACCAAAACGTTCTGGCGATTCACCATCCCTGCGATTGCAGCGATGATCGTCAATGGTCTCTATCAGCTGGTGGACGGTATTTTCGTCGGCCACTACATTGGTGCGGAAGGGCTTGAGGCCATTAATATCGCTTGGCCTGTGATTGCCGTGGTGGGCGGTCTTGGATTGATGATTGGCATGGGGGCAGGCAGCCTTGTCTCCATCTATCGCGGTGAATCAAACCTCACTAAGGCGCGAAGCGCCATGGTAACGGGCCTTGTGCTGACGGCTTTACTCGGTGCGTTGGCATCACTTTATCTGGTTTTCTTCGGCGGCTTTCTCGTCAACCTTCAGGGGCCTACTGGCCTTGCCCACGGCTATGCGAATGATTACCTGACGGTATTTAAAATCGGCGCAGTGGCAACGGTAGTGGCAGGTGCGCTGCCATTTCTTATCCGCAATGACGATAGCCCATTTGTTGCTACAACGATGATGGTCGTCGGTGCTTTAACCAACATTGTGCTGGATTACCTGTTCATTGGTGTGCTGGGTTGGGCATTGCAAGGCGCTGCGGTTGCAACGGTATTGGCACAGTCAGTGAGTGTGCTGATAGGGCTGTTGTATTTGTGCTCTTCCCGTTCTTTTCTGGGCATTTTTCGCAACCCGCTCAAGTTTAGTTTTTCTGATGCAGGCCAGAGCTTGGTACTTGGCTGCTCTTCGCTAGTGATGTTCATGTATTACGGCGTGCTGGTGGGCTTTCATAACCGTTTGTTTGCGGAATACGGCACACCTGTCAGCGTGGCTGCGTTTGCTGTCGTGGGTTATTTGATGACGCTCTATTACGTCGTTGCGGAGGGTATCGCAGAAGGTATGCAGCCGCAGGTGAGCTTCTATCATGGCGCGCAGTCTTACTCGAAGATAGTGAAGGTCGCGAAACTGGCCACTATGGTGTCACTGGCAGCTGGTTTTATTTGGCTGGCTGTACTGAACTTGTTCCCGGACTTTGTCATTGGCATGTTCAACGGCGGTAATGAAGCCCTGATTCAGGAAGCAACGTTAGGTATCAGGCTACACCTGTCAGCCATGTATCTTGACGGTTTGATTATTCTGGCCTCTATGTACTTTTTGTCTGTGGGCAAAGGCGCGAAATCGCTCAGTATCTCCGTTGCCAATATGCTGGTGCAGTTCCCATTCCTTTATGTGCTGCCGAAGTTTTATGGTCTTGAAGGTGTTTGGTTAGCAATGCCAATCTCAAACGTGGTGCTGGCCTCGGTGGTCATACCCGTGATGTGGCATGACATTCTGAAGCAACAAAAAAAGCGACCGGAACTGCGTCCTGCTATTGCCTAAGGTTAACCGGCCGATAAGCAAAAAGAAGGGGAGCATTTGCTCCCCTAAATGGTTTTAAAACTCGTCCCATTCTATTTCGTCATCATCATCGACGGCAGGTTTGGGCTTCGCTTTGGCTTTTTTAGGAACGACGGCTTTTTTGCGCGTCTTATTGAACTTGGGTGTTTTTACGGGCTCCTTGCTTTCATCGATGGTGAAAAACTCCATCATGGCGCTCATGTCCTGAGCTTGTGAAAGCATGCTTTCACCAGCAGTGGCGGCTTCTTCCACCAAGGCGGCGTTTTGCTGGGTCATGGTGTCCATGCGCGAAACGGCAACATTCACTTGTTCTATGCCGCTGCTTTGATTTTGGGCAACCTCGCTGATTTCTGACATCTTACTGCCCACTTCTTCCACCATGCTGAGGATTTCCTGCAAGGTATCGCCGGATTCGGCAACCAACATGGCACCGTCTTCGACTTTTTTGTTAGTGTCTCGTATCAGGTCTTTGATTTCTTTGGCAGCCTCGGCAGAACGTTGGGCAAGGCTTCGTACTTCACCTGCTACCACAGCAAAGCCACGCCCTTGTTCACCAGCACGTGCGGCTTCTACGGCGGCATTGAGTGCGAGCAGGTTGGTTTGGAAAGCGATTTCGTCGATAACGCCAATGATGTCGGAAATCTTGTTACTGGCACCACTGATTTGATCCATCGCGGTGATGGTGCGCATCACAACATTGCCGCCTTCGCGTGCTTTCTCCACTGCCTCATCACTGAGCTTGTTGGCAGCAACGGCATTGTCAGCACTCTGCTTAACGGTCTCAGTCATGTTATCCATGCTGGCAGCCGTTTCCTGTAAAGACGTCGCTTGATCTTCCGTACGCTGACTTAAATCCCGGTTGCCTGAAGCAATTTCGTTCGAAGAGTTTGAGATAGTCGAGGAAGCCTGTCGGATGTTGCCAATCACTTGCGTTAAACGCTCAATTGTCGCGTTGGCATCAATTTTGAGTTGCGCAAAGCGGCCGTGATAGTCTTTGTCGATACGCTTGGTGAGATCACCACGAGCCATCGCCCCCAAAATGCGCTGCATATCTGCAAGCGCCGCATCAGTATTGGTAGTGAGTCCATTCAGACCTTTTGCCAGATTCTTGTGGAAACCACGCTTGTCCTCAAGCGACAACTGAATGGAGAAATCTCCCTTTGATGCGGCTTCCACCATTTGGTCTATCTCTCGCTCAATAGCAACTTCAGCGGTTCTGTCTTCCCATTCAATGACGGTACCGATTCGGTCACCGTTATCATCGATGATCGGGTTAGCGGAAATGGCCATTGTTCGGTTTCCTACAACAAGTTCTGTTCGATAAAGGTCTTCCAAGTGGTCCAATAGACGGCGCTGGTGTGAAGGGTCTTTATGGAAAAAGTCGATGTTGTGGCCCATGACATTTTCAGGGTTGAACTGAGGGATAACGGTACCGAAATCTTCTTTAGCGTCGGTCAGCATTTTGGTTGCTGACTGGTTGATGTAGATGATGTTGTAATTGGCATCGGCAATCATGGTGTTGGTGGAAACATTATCCAGTGCTTGCCTAACCCGGGCATTCTCCTCAGCTTTATCCTTCGCTTCACATTCGAGTTTTGCCCTTGCTCGCTCAGACTCTTCTACGTTCTCGAGGGATGTGTTGGTCGCCTGTTTGATAATCAGAAGATCGCCTTTCAGGTCAGATTCAATGCGGTTGCTGAAGTCACCTTCCGCCAGACCTTCCATCACTTTCTTGATGTCTTCAATCGCATTCTGCGTGCTGTCCATCAGGGTGTTAAAAGCCGCTGCAGACTGGCCGATTTCATCTCGGCTTGTGACATCAACCCGTGTTGAGAAATCACCAGAGGTGGCAACGTTTTCTAAGCTGTAAGTGAGCTTGAGGATAGGCCTTGTGAGTGAGCGAGTCACCACCATGGCGATGAGAGTAATGATGACAACACCGGCTAACAAACCGAAGCCAATCAGCCACTTGAGCGCATCAACTTCGCTGAAAGCCTCGACACTATCGATTTCTGCAACCAGCGCCCAGGTCGTGTTTCCAAATTTAATCGGTGTGTAGGCCGTTAATACAGGGACTCCGCGGTAATCCTCTGCCACTTCGAAAGCGGTTTCACCCTTGAGCGTTTTCTCAGTGACATCCGTTTTGATGCTGCCTTTGTCGGGATCGGCAAATGAAGCCATCACGGAGTGGCTCTGGTCTGCCAGATAGGAATCGGAACGCATCAAATAATCAGGCCCAACCAGAAATGTTTCGCCCGTTTCACCCATGCCTGTGCGTTGCAGCATGATTTGGTTTATTTCATCAATGGATAGTTGGAGAACAGCGACGGCGAGGGTTTCACCTCCTAGGTCTGTTATCGGCGCGCCAATGAAAGCCGCGGGATGATCACTCTTGGCTGCGTATCTCTGGTAGTCCTGAACGGCCATGGTGTTATTGCTGATCACTTCACGGTACAAAGTGGCGAGAGGGCTGTCTCTGTATTCTCCAAAATTCAGATTTGTACCCAGATCTTTATCGCGGCGGGCGGAGAAAATGACATGGCCAGTTTTGGCCTGAATGATGTAAACATCTGAGTAGCCATAAACGTTCACAAAATCATTCAGGGTTTTACCGCTGGACTGCCAGATTTCTTCGTATTCATAAGTGTCCGTATAAAATTCTTCATCGGCTTCGATTTCTTCATCGGCAGCATAGAAGGAGAGCAACTTCTGGATCTGTTTGGTGTCTTCACTGCCTGCAAGAATTCGGATGTCCTTCATGGCTCGTTCAAGGTAGGACTCGATTTGCGTTTTTTTGACCTCCCGCATACTGACAAGCTGAGCAAACGCCTGTTTATGCAGCGCATCACTGGATTTTACCAGCGCAAGGTAACCCACAATTAAAATGGGCAAAACGCCAATAAAGAGGAAGATAAGCAAGAGTTTTATCTTTAGCTTTCCAAACATCTGACACCCTTTTTATTGTCGAGCAGGAAGCTCCGGCAAAGAAGCTTCCCTGTTTTTCGAGTATTCCACCGAAATGCCTTTTCGTTAGCGTACCGACCAGTGATTTGACGAAACCTCAATTTCCCAAAGCGGCATGTTTGCCATGCGGTATGGGGTGTATGTCACTTCCTTGTTGACCGCCAGCACTTTGTTAGGAGTGGGGACGAACAGCATGTAGCCGCTGTTGTAAACGTGTCGCATGATCTTTTCCGCGACGCGATCGAACTCTGGCGTGCCGACTGATTCCCTGAACATTTCGTCGATAAAGCCGTCCAGCTTGCTATCAGGGAAGATGGTGCTCCAGTAGTTGTGTGTACGATAGACGAGGAACGCTGACCAAGGGTGGTTGTAGTACCAGTCGTCGTCACCCCACACCAGTAAATCCCACTCTTTGGTGTTCTTTCTGGCGTTGGTTGCGAGCAGTTGTCCAAATACGTCTTTTTCACTGGAAGTGATATCAAAGTTCAGCTTCACGCCGACTTTTCGCAGATCGCGGTCGATACCTTTCCAGATGTACATGAAGCGGTCCTGTGTGTAGACATTCAGCTCCAGACCATCGAGCTTGGCCTTGAGGTCATCACGGATAGATTTAGGATCCTGAACTTCTGAATAGGCTTTGAGGTTTTGAACCACCTTGTCGACACCCGGATAAAGCGGAGCTGCCAACGTGGGTTTGATCTGACCTTCGCCTTGGTAGTACTTGTTGAGGAGTCTTCGTTGGTCGATGGCTTTGTTCAGTGCGACGCGCACTTCCTCATCCATCAAACGTTCATTGCCGTTTCTAAGATTCATGTGAATGGCAATGTTGTCGGTGGACGGCGCTGTGACCAGTTTTGAATAACGGGAGTTAGACACCCGATCTTTCTCAGACACCGGAATAGGCATGATATCCAACTGACCTTCTTTGTCGGAGGCCATCTCTAATGCCACCTTGCTATCAAGCTCGGTGTAAACCGTGACCGTTTCAATTTTCGGGTATTCAGGGTTCCAGTAGTTTGGATTCGCAACCAACACCGCTTTCGGTGTTTGCCTGTCGCCCTCGATGTAGCCTTCTTTAAGAATGTATGGACCTAAACCATAAGGACCAGGCTCGGCGAGGTTAGGACAGGTTGGTTTGCCGTTCCAGCCGTATTTCTCAAGATAAGGTTGGGTGTAGAACTGAATCCAAATGGCATCATTCAGGAACTGCCCATATTTCTCAGTCAGGTGAAAGCGGACCGTGTAATCGTCAATTTTCTCTGCGCGGTCAAAAACGCTATCAATTTTGGTAAACAGGAAGGGCGCTTTTTTAAAGTATTCCATGTTCATAATGACAGCGTCCGCATTAAACGGGCTGCCATCCTGAAATTTCACACCTTGGCGAAGATCGAACTCATAGGTTTTATCGTCGATTTTTCGGTGCGCCACCGCCATATCATATTCCCACCCTTGCTCGTTATTTGCCGGACGCAAAAGCGCGGCATTTATCGAGTGAGAAATATAAATGTACGGAAGACTGGGAATAAACACTTTGAGGTGTGACCCTTTGACAGGCTCTGCCCACAGAGACATCGGAGCGAAAAGAGCGAGAATTAACATACCTTTCAAAAACGCTTTGACTGTCTTCATTGCAACTACCTTGGCGTTCAAAAAATAAAATGTCGGGGCATCAGTGACCCAGACTGAATAATTGATTTATCAATCAAAAGTGTAGTTAAGCTTTGCCTTAATTTAGAAGCATGTGTCTCAATAAATCTCGTCAGAAGAAATAACCCTATGAATATTATGAACTAATGTCTGTTTTAAACTTTACCTGCAGACATTGACTTTATTAGCTAAGGCTAAGAGAGTAAGGGGGCAAATAACGACAAGGAGAAGGTTATGAAAGTGCTTGCTTTCGCAGCGTCAAACAGCAAAACATCCATTAACAAACAACTCGTGAGTTACGCAGTAAGCTTGCTGGCAGATGCTGAAACCGAAGTGTTGGATCTGAATGATTATGAAATGCCACTTTTCAGCGTAGACGTTGAACAGGAGCTGGGAAGCCCTGAAAAGGCACAGCAACTTTTTGCCAAAATCGGTGAAGCGGATGCGGTAGTAGTGTCTTTTGCTGAGCACAATGGCTCGTATTCAGCAGCATACAAAAACATCTTTGATTGGACTTCACGTATCAATCAAAAAGTGTTCCAAGGCAAGAAAATGGTACTGCTTTCAACCTCGCCGGGCCCAGGTGGTGCGAAGAATGTGTTGGCATCCGCAGCCACCTCTATTCCTCACTTCAATGGCGACGTAAAAGCGACGCTGTCTGTGCCTTCGTTCTACGATAATTTTGATGCAGAAGCTGGCAAGTTGAGTGATGAATCTTTAGATGCGCAACTCGCTGAAGCCATGGCTCAGTTACGATAGAAACTGAGTTCTGAGTAGAAGGTCAACAGTTGTTACATTGTTGGCCTTTTTTTGTTTCCTCCCTGTTGTTTCCCTCCCCTAAATCTTTGCTCTGAGTCGATGTTTACTGGGCTCGTACAGGTTCCAGTAAGGAACCGCTGGCATAATCGAAGCGGCATGGCCGCCGAGCGGCAAAAAGTGGCGAATTTACGGGCAGTTGTACATATAACACCCAGTCCTTTCCACACAAAATAATCAAGTTCCGTCGAGCTATGCCAGCCCGGTGCTTTTGCATCATACCCATTATTTTTGCTCGGCTTATGTAGGGTCTGTTGACCTTTGGTTGAGGGAAGGAGAAAAAAATGATTAAACGGAAGTTGTTACTTCCTGCGCTGATTGGCGCAACGCTTTTGGCCGGTTGTGGCGGACAGGAAGCGCAGCAGAAGAATGCGTTCACCCCACTGGTTGCTGTTGAATCAGCAGAGTTGATTGATTACCAGCCTCAGAAAAGTTTTGTCGGTCGTACTGAAGCGATGGAAGATGTTGGCATTGTTCCTCAGGTTTCAGGCTACCTGAAATCGCGCTACTTCAATGAAGGCGAAATGGTGAACACTGGTCAGCTTCTTTACCAAATTGATCCCTCTCTTTATGAAGCGAAAGTCGCCAGTGCAAAAGCCTCCGTCGCTCAGGCAAAGGCAGGTGTGACTAATGCAAACCTCGACCACGACCGTGGACAGGATTTGTTGCCACGTGGCGGTATCAGTCAGTCTGAATTTGACCGTCTGACCGCAGTGAAATTGCAGGCAGAAGCTGCGCTCAAATCAGCAGAAGCCCAGCTTCAGGCTGCGGAAACTGATCTTTCGCACACCACCATTCGCGCGCCATTTACCGGCCGTATCAGTGAAAGCCGGGCGAGTATTGGTGATCTGGTTTCACCATCTACGGGCGTATTGACCACTATCGTCAGCCTTGACCCTATGCAGGCTTCATTCTCAATGAGTGAAAAACAGCGCCTACAATCGGGCGCTGATCGTGTTTCTGGTATCGGTAAAGGCCGAAGCGGTGACGTAGAAGTCTGGTTGAAGCTGGGTAAAGGCCACGACTATGAACACGCAGGTCACCTTGATTACCTGGGCAACCGTATCGACACCCAAACCGGTACCATTGCGCTTCGTGCCAAATTCCCTAACCCAGAGCACCGCCTGCTGCCAGGTCAGTACGTGGAAGTGATTGTGAAAGAAAAGAACACCACGCCAACGCTGGTTATACCGCGTTTGTCAGTACAAACTGACCTTGAAGGCGATTTCGTGATGGTACTGAAAGAGGGCAACATCGTTGAGCGTCGCAACGTCGAGTTGGGTCCTCAAACTGATCAAGGTGTGATTATTCGCGGCGGTCTGAACGATGGTGAGCAAGTGCTGACCAAAGGTCTGCAACGCGTGCGTAATGGCATGACTGTTCGCCTTGAAGGGCAAGGGGCGTAACCGAATATGTTGAGTCGCTTTTTTATCCAGCGCCCGAAGTTTGCGCTGGTCATCTCGATTATTCTGACGCTCGCAGGTGCAATCGCATTGCTTAACCTGCCAGTGGCGGAATATCCGCGTATTAGCCCGCCGTCGGTGAGCGTGACCGCGGTGTATTCCGGTGCGAGTGCAGAAGTCGTTGAGCAGGCCATCGCCGACCCGATAGAAACCTCGGTCAACGGCGTGGAAGACATGATCTACATGTCTTCCAAGAGTGCGAACGATGGCTCTTATAACCTGAACGTGACGTTCGATATCGGCACTGACCCTGACATGGCGCAGGTGAACGTGCAGAACCGTGTGGCGCAGATTGAATCCAAGCTGCCGCCGGAAGTCCGTCAGGTCGGTGTGACGGTGAAAAAACGTTCCCCAGACCTTCTGATGGTTCTGAACTTCTACTCGCCGGAAGGTAAGTATGATGATCTGTTCCTGGTGAACTACATCAACCTGAACATCAAAGATCAGATTGCGCGTGTTAAAGGCATCAGTGAGGTGAACGTTCTGGGTGGCGGTGAATACGCGATGCGTGTTTGGCTGAACCCAGAGAAGATGGCAAACCTTGGTATCACAACCTCTGATGTACGTTCGGTACTTTCTGAGCAGAACGTACAGGTCGCTGCGGGTGACATTGGTGCGCCACCGTTCAATAACGCACAGGAAATGACCTTCAAGCTGGTCACCAAAGGCCGTTTAGGCTCGGTGGAAGAGTTTGAAGAAGTGGTTGTCCGAGCGAACCCAGACGGCTCTATGGTGTACCTGAAAGACATCGCAGAAGTCTCGTTGGGCAAGAAGTTCTACACAGGTAATGGTCAGTTCCGCGACCAACCGGCGTCTATCGTTATCCTGAACCTGCAATCTGACGCAAACGCGCTGGAAAGTGGTGGTTTGGTAATGGAGCGTCTGGAACAGCTGTCGCAGAACTTCCCAGAAGGCATGACCTACGAAACCAGTTACGACACCACACTGTTTGTTGCTGAGTCCATCAAGGGCGTAGTGAAAACGCTGGTGGAAGCGGTACTTCTGGTTATCGCTGTTACCTACCTGTTCCTCGGTAGTTTCCGCTCAACGCTGATCCCAGTTGTGGCGATTCCGGTTTCCCTGATTGGTACTTTTGCTGTCATGTTGGCAGCCGGCTTTACCATCAATACCGTGACCTTGTTTGGTCTTATCCTCGCCATCGGTATCGTGGTGGACGACGCCATTCTGGTTATCGAAAACGTTGATACCAACATGGCGAAAGACCCATCCCTTTCCCCGCGTCAGGCAACCCTGTTGGCGATGAAAGAGGTAACGGGCCCAATTATCACTTCCACACTGGTACTGCTGGCGGTATTCCTTCCAGTTGCGATGCTGCCGGGTATCACGGGCATCATGTACCGCCAGTTCGCGCTGACCATCTGTATCTCGGTACTGATATCGTCCATCAACGCACTGACCTTGTCTCCGGCCATGTGTTCGCTGGTGCTGCGTCAAGGTGGCGACAACCACGCGCGCTGGTTCAAGGCATTCAACAATGGCCTTGAGAAAGTGACGAACAAATACGGTGCAGCGGCGGGCTTCCTTGTCCGTAAAACCGCGGTGCTGGGTGTGTTGTTTGTGGTGGCAGTCAGTGCCGCTGGCTACTTCGCGAAAACCACCTCGACCGGTTTCGTGCCTCAGGAAGACAAGGGCGTAATGCTGATTAACGTTCAGCTGCCAGATGCCGCTTCTCTGTCCCGTACCGAAGAAGTGACCCGTAAGCTGGGTGAAATCGTGACGTCTGAGCCGGGCGTAGATGGCGCGACCGTTGCGAACGGTTATGCGTTCCTGACTGGTGCTGCCGCATCTAACGGTGCGTCGATGTTCGTGAAGCTGAAAGACTGGGAAACCCGTCAGGCGTTGGATGGCGATCATTCCTCGTTCGACATCATTAACCGCATTAACGTGAAAGCGGCGATGCAGTTGCCAGAGGCGATCATCTTTGCGATGGGTCCTCCAGCAGTGCCGGGCATGGGGCCTGCTTCAGGCTTCGAGTTTGTACTTGAAGATACCCTTGGCCGTAGCCGTGGCGATCTGGCGATGGTGATGCAGCAACTGATGCAGAAAGCCAACGAACAGCCGGAAATCGCGCGTACCTTCAGTACGTTCCGCGCAAACGTACCGCACTTCTACATCGACATTGATCGTGAGAAAGCGAAGCAACTGGGCATTCCGCTTTCAGAAATCTTCACCACGCTGCAGGGCAACCTGGCTGGTATGTACGTGAACGATTTCAGCCTGTTCGGTAAGAACTACCGAGTGACGATTCAGGCGGACGGTGATTACCGAAACGATCTGGACTCAATGGGTCGCTTCCACGTGCGTTCAACGTCGGGCCAGATGATCCCACTCAGCACCCTGATTGATGTTGAGCAGGTGTTTGAGCCAGACGTAGCTTGGCGTTACAACATGTACCGTTCAGCAGTGATTCAGGGCTCGCCTGCACCGGGTTACTCATCCGGTGACGCAATTGCAGCCATGGAGCGTGTTGCCGCTGAAATGCTGCCACAGGGCTACCAATACGAATGGACTGGCATGGCTTACCAAGAGAAACAAGCAGGTAATCTGGCTATCTACGCATTCGCACTGGCACTGATCTTCATTTACCTGTTCATGGTGGCGCAGTATGAGAGTTGGAGTATTCCGCTGGCGATCATTCTGGTGGTTCCGGTGGCAACGCTCGGCTCCTTCCTAGCGCTGGCAATGACAGGCACGCCACTCAACCTGTACGCACAGATTGGTCTGGTTCTGTTGATTGCACTGGCAGCGAAGAACGCCATCCTGATTGTGGAATTCGGTAAGAATGAACGTGAGCAGAATGAACTGCCAATTGATAAGGCCGCCGTGATGGGCGGTAAGCTGCGCTTCCGCGCGGTGAACATGACATCCTGGTCATTCATTCTGGGTATTCTGCCGCTGATTTTCGCAAGTGGTGCGGGTCATATCAGCCAGAACTCACTGGGTATCTCGCTGACGGGTGGTCTGCTTTGTGTGCTGCTGGCGGGTACCTTCCTGATCCCTGGTTTCTTCGCACTCATCCAGAGATTGCGTGAGAAGCACCATGGCGGTTCGACCAAATTGGTAGAACTGGAAGACTGATTCTCCCGACTAATAAGAAAGGCACCTTCGGGTGCCTTTTCTTTTTGTGTGAGTTCAGGTGCTCTCATTGTGAACTAAGTTCTAGGGGCTGTTGACCTTTGGTGATGATTTTTGCAGCAGTTTGTGGGGGATTTTATGCAAGGCAGAGGCTTCGATGTGTAGCTAGTCTACATGAGAAGCCGATAACGCAGCAGAAATTCCCCACAAACGCCTGTCTCTTATACACATCT
>NZ_LASY01000085.1:0-82259 GCF_000973155.1 Grimontia sp. AD028
CCTTGAATTGAACGCATTGATGACCTCTGAATGCGAGCATCTTCAGGTCGTTTGGGTATATAAGCAAACTGGCAGAAATCCGGTTTATAGAGTTGCTTGGACACAAAAACAGAAGTGCAAGATCAGTAATACTTCAGGTCACGCTACGAAAGTCGAGTTGTGACCTTGTTGCAGACTTCACATCTGCTACCTATCTCAATCCTCAGAATTTAAACAAAATTTCATCACTTTCGACTTCAGACCTACGTTCAGTTGTTATAGAAATGGCTACTATTTCAAAAGTGCATGAAATGCTAGTCATCCCATTAATACCGTCAATATATCCATTCGTTGGCGGCACAAAGCAAGGAGCGCGACCATGAAGAAAACGCTATCACTGGCGTTGGTCTCCCTTTACTTAACTGGCTGTAGTGAAGAACCCCCAATCCCTGAACCTGAAGCCCGCCCCGCGAAGCTCATGACCGTCGCCATTGGTGATAGTGATGTTGTTCGTGAGTTCCCGGGTTCTGTAGAGGCCGATGATGAAGCCGTACTCGCGTTCCGTGTTGCGGGGGAGATTGTTGATATTCCTGTCGTAGCTGGACAGGATGTGGCAACAGGTGATGTTCTTGCTGAGTTGGATAAAGACGAATATAGCCTTCTGTTGCAGAAGGCCAAGGCGAGTTACCAACTCGCCAAGGTGCAATATGACCGTGCAGTCAAATTGAAGAAAACCAACGTCATCTCCGCGCAGGATTTTGATAAAGCAAAATCCAGTCTCAATGAAGCTCAGGCCGGATTAGATTTGGCGCAATCAAACTTTAATTACACCACTCTCAAAGCGCCTTATACCGGCACGATTTCTCTGCGTATGAAAGAGAAGAACGAGTTTGCCAACGCCATGGAGCCTGTTATGCATATCCAAACTAAGGATGTGATTAACGTGAGCTTCCAGTTGCCAGAAAGATTGATTAGCTTCTTTGACCAAGAAAACGACTCTACGCACTCCAAGCCACGTATTCGCTTTGACGCGTATCCAAATCAAGAGTTTGAGGCTGACTTCAAAGAAGTCGATACCGAAGCAGATTCGACATCTGCCTCTTATCGCATCACCGTCTCTTTGCCTCGGCCTGAGAACGTAAATGTTCTGCCGGGTATGGCAGCACAAGTCTTTACTTCTATTACTGCATCCAGTCACAACAAATTGCCAGAAACGGCTGTGGAAGCCAGTGATGCAGGTACCTATGTCTGGCGTGTTGCCGACAATGGTGCGGTTTCGCGCGTTCAGGTTGAGCTGGGTGAAGATAACAAACTCGAAGCTGGGTTAAACAATGGTGATGTCATTGTGGTGAACGGCCTATCCAGTCTTGAAGAGGGCATGGTGGTGTTCCCCTGGGTTAAGGAGCGAGGACTGTAATATGAAAAACCCAATCGGCCTTACCGTGGCAATGACTGCGTTGGCATTGTCCCTCTCGGGGTGTGGCGAAGCGCCGCAGTCCAAAGAAAAAGCACTCCTGAATGTTGATGTGGTGGAAATTGGTGACGACTCGCTGGGAAGTGAGCTGCATTTCCCAGCTATTGCCGCTGCAGCAGACAGAGCTGAACTTTCATTTCTTGTCGCTGGTGAGATCAATAAGATCAACGTAAAAGCAGGGGATATCGTCAAGAAAGATACCGTGCTGGCGACCTTGGATCCGACAGACTACAAACTGCAGGTCGATAATGCGAAAGCGAGATTCGATGTGGTGGATAGCCAATATCGACGCTCAAAGCCGTTGGTAGACAAAGGCTTGCTGGCGAAATCCCAGTTTGACGAAATAGGCGCACAGCGAGCGATTGCTAAAGCTGAACTCGAATTGGCAAAGCTTAAGCTTTCTTACACCGAGCTGAAAGCGCCGGTTGACGGCGTTATCAGCCGTGTTCCTGTTCAGCAATTCGAAAACGTGGGTATAGGGCAGAGTATTTTGAACATTCATGATGCTACCCAGGTTGATATCCGCATTCAGGTGCCGGATGTGCTGTTCTCCAAACATGGCGGTAAAACCCGTGAGGAAAACAACGCCACGATTCGCCCCCATGTCAGAACAGAAGATGGTAAAGAGTACCGTGCTTCGGTGAAAGAATTTACGGCCCAGCCAGATCCTGAAACGGGCTCTTTCATGGTGACACTGACCATGCCAATGCCGGAAGACAAATTCATTTTGGATGGCATGACAGTTGAAGTAGTGGTTGAAGAGCTTGGTCTATACAACGATAGGGCGAGCCAGGTTGAAATCCCGATGGAAACGGTCTTCAACGAAGATGGTGATGCGCTCGATCCTTCCAACAAGTTTGTGTGGGTCGTTGGTGCTGATAACACAGTTGAAAAACGCAAAGTGAAAGTGGGTGAACTCACGCCGACAGGTGTCTTGGTCACCAATGGCTTAGAGCGGGGAGACAAAGTGGTCTCTGAAGGTGTGAACCGCCTTCGTGCCGGGCAATCAGTCAATATCGTTGCGAATAAGGAAATCAACTGATGAAACAGACCGTAGCCAGCTACTTTATCAACAACAAGATCATCAGTTGGATGCTGACGCTGATATTCCTTATTGGCGGCACCACTTCATTCTTTGGTCTTGGACGACTGGAAGACCCCGCTTTCACACTGAAAGATGCTCTTGTCATTACCAGCTACCCGGGAGCGACGCCCCAGCAAGTAGAAGAGGAAGTGACGTACCCACTTGAGAAAGCCGTTCAACAATTAGTGTATGTTGACGAAGTAAGGTCGATTTCGAGCCGTGGTTTATCACAGATCACCGTGACAATGAAAAACAACTACGGGCCAGACGACTTACCACAGATATGGGATGAATTGCGTCGTAAGGTCAATGACGTTAGAAGTAGCCTACCTCCTGGCGTTGGTGATCCTCAGGTCATTGACGATTTCGGTGATGTATTCGGCGTATTACTCGCCATTACGGGTGAGGGCTATTCCTACAAGGAACTATCTGACTATGTCGACTTTCTCCGCCGGGATTTGGAACTGGTTGATGGCGTCGGCAAGGTTCAGGTAACAGGTACCCAGCAAGAGCAAGTGTTCATTGAAATGTCGATGAGAAGGCTTTCAAATCTGGGTATTTCACCAGATACCCTCGATAGTTTGCTGGCGACGCAGAACATTGTCTCTAGTGCTGGTGCATTGCGTCACGGGGACGAGTACCTTCGCATTCACCCGACGGGTGAGTTCGCGAGCGTTGAAGAACTGGGTAACCTTATCCTCAATGAAGCGGGTTCCCAGGAGCTTATCTACCTGAAAGACGTGGCGGATATTAAGCGCGGTTATCAGGAAGTACCCACCAATGTCTTAATGTACAACGGTCAACAGGCACTGCACCTTGGCGTGTCGTTTGCCGACGGCGTTAACGTTGTGGAAGTGGGCGAACGTCTGGAACGACGATTGGCCGAATTAAAAGAGAACCAACCCATCGGCATAGATATAGGGGTGGTTTACGCTCAGCCAGTGGAAGTTGATACCTCAGTTAAGGGCTTTGTGGTGTCGTTGGGTCAGGCCGTGGCGATTGTTATCATCGTCCTTCTTTTCTTCATGGGTTTGCGTTCAGGTCTGCTGATTGGTTTGATTCTGCTGCTTACCGTGCTTGGTACGTTCATTTTCATGAAGTACTTCGCTATCGACCTTCAACGTATTTCCCTTGGTGCTTTGGTTATTGCTCTCGGTATGCTGGTGGACAACGCCATAGTGGTGGTGGAAGGGATACTCATAGGCTTAAAGAAAGGGCGAACGAGGATAGAAGCCGCATCCGATATCGTCACGCAAACAAAGTGGCCGCTACTTGGAGCAACAGTGATTGCTGTCACTGCATTCGCGCCAATTGGTTTATCAGATGACTCTACTGGTGAGTACTGTGGCACTTTATTCTCAGTGCTGTTGATTTCGTTGATGCTGAGCTGGTTTACCGCAATTACATTGACGCCATTTTTTGCCAGCTTGTTCTTTAAAGAAGAGAACGTGGAAGATGGCAAAGTAATGGAAGACCCTTACAATGGTATGTTGTTTGTGGTTTACAAAAAGTTTTTGGATATCTGCATGAAGCGCGCTTATCTAACCATGATCATTTTGGTGGGCGCACTGGTGGCAGCGTTATATGGTTTCACTTTGTTGAAGCAGTCTTTCTTCCCATCTTCAACCACGCCAATGTTTATGGTTGATGTGTGGATGCCGGAAGGAACCGATATCCGCGCCACAGAAGAAACGCTGATTGAGTTGGAGTCCTGGATTCTTAAACAACCCAATGTCGAGTACGTAAACACCAGTTCAGGTAAGGGCGTTCAGCGTTTTATGTTGACCTATGCGCCGGAGAAAAGTTACTCGGCTTATGGTGAAGTGATTATTCGTGTGAAAGATTACGAATCAGTGGTACCAACCATGGCGTCGATTCGTGAGCATATTGATGCCGATTTCCCGAATATCCAATACAAGCTGAAGCGCATTGAATTAGGGCCATCTTCCGGGTCGAAAATTGAAGCCCGTATCTTAGGTGCTGACCCAACCATTCTGCGTACGATTGCCGCTCAAGTGACTGATATCCTGAATGCAGATCCGGATGCGGTAAATGTGCGTCATGACTGGCGTGAACGTACCAAGATTCTTGAGCCACAATTCAACGAAAGTCAGGCGCGTCGTTACGGTATTACCAAAAGAGACGTTGATGAACTGCTGATGATGACCTTCTCGGGTCTGAATGTCGGCGTATATCGTGATGGCACGACATTGATGCCGATCGTGACACGCTTGCCAGAGCAAGAGCGCGTTGATGTGAAGACCATTGAAGGAATGAAGATCTGGAGCCCTGTGCTGAAAGATTACATTCCTTTGCAGCAAGTGATTTTGGGTTATGACCTGATTTGGGAAGATCCACTCATCATGCGTGAAAACCGTAAACGTACTCTGACGGTATTGGCGGACCCTGATCCACTTCAGGATGAAGTGACAGCGGCGACACTTCAAAAACGTATTCAGCCTCTGGTCGAAGCGATTGAGCTGCCAAAAGGCTATTACATAGAGTGGGGCGGTGAGTATGAATCTTCTGGTGAAGCGCAGGAAAGTCTGTTTACTACCATGCCAATGGGCTACCTGTTCATGTTCCTGGTCACTATTGTGCTGTTCAACTCAGTAAAAGATTCACTGATTGTCTGGTTGACAGTGCCATTGGCGGTCATTGGTGTAACCACAGGTTTGTTATTGCTGGATACACCATTCGGCTTTATGGCTTTGTTGGGCTTCTTAAGCCTTTCAGGCATGTTGATCAAAAACGGTATCGTCTTGATTGACCAAATCAATATTGAAATGGAGAGTGGGAAAGACCATTACAATGCGATTGTTGATGCTGCTGTGAGCCGTGTTCGTCCAGTATGCATGGCGGCAATCACTACCGTGCTTGGTATGGTGCCCCTGCTGCCTGATGTGTTCTTCAAGCCGATGGCGGTGACCATCATGTTCGGTTTGGGATTTGCAACGGTGTTGACCTTGATTGTGGTGCCGGTGCTTTACCGGATCTTCTACAAGATAAAATATCATCCTGCCTAAGCACGATTTCACCCATAAAAATGCCTGCGTAACGCAGGCATTTTTCATTTGAAAATAGTGCTAAAAATCACACAGAAAAATTCATTTCATTTGTTTGTAATTACTTGTCATAAAAACAAATCAATAAAAACAAAGAATTACGGCAATATTTCGCTTGTGGATAACGAAATTTTTATCCACAAAAACGGTTGATAACTCGGTAGACTACTTCTTCTGAACCCGATGCGATGCGGCCTCTGGAAAAGTCAATACCTTGTATGTTGAGGGGGCTGAATTGACGTTTTCTGCTTGCAGAATTTTTTACTTCAGCTAGAGAAGATTTCGGTGGTCAAGACAAAAACGAAGCCCGTAGGAGGATCATCCTACGGGCGGTAACTGACTGAATTATCAGAGGCTATCTTTTACATCAAACCATCGGAATACGGATTGGCTATTCCACCTCTGCTACCTGACGTGGAAAGCGTTCGAACGTATTTTTCAGAGCGAGATAACCAATCACCGACGCAAGGAAAGAACCGATGAAGATGGCGATACGTGATAAATCAACCATGGCGTGGTTGTCCGCTCCTGGGAAGGCCAAGGTCGTAATAAATATCGACATCGTAAATCCGATACCACAGAGAATTGATGCCGCCATGATGTGAGAGAAATGCAGGCCTTTCGGCAGACTTGCGATGCCCATTTTTATTGAGATGAAGCATGCCAGAGAAATGCCAATAGGTTTACCAAGAAGCAAACCAAGCGTGATACCCAAAGGTAATGGCTCTAATAACAAACCAAAGCTTAAGTTATCGAGTGGAACGCCTGAGTTGGCGAAAGCGAAGGCAGGCAGAATAAGATAACTGCTCCAAGGGTGAATGCCATGCTCAAGGTATCTCAGTGGGCTGCGAACGCGGTGGTGCTTAATACGAAGTGGGATGGCAAATCCCAAAATAACGCCAGCCACGGTGGCATGAACGCCAGACTTCAGCACGGCAACCCACAAAATAGCGCCAACGAGCAAGTAAC
Organism: Grimontia sp. AD028; assembly: GCF_000973155.1. NCBI lineage: Bacteria > Pseudomonadati > Pseudomonadota > Gammaproteobacteria > Vibrionales > Vibrionaceae > Grimontia > Grimontia sp. AD028. The sequence continues at coordinate 6,572 of NZ_LASY01000085.1, forward strand.
CGGTCAGCCTGGCGACACCTTTTGCGTTCATGTAAAAGAGCGTCGCACTGGCAAGCACGGCGATAGACAGGGCAATAACAGACAAGTCGCTACTAAAGAAAAGGGCGATAATAATAACCGCCCCCAAGTCATCAATTACTGCCAGTGCCAAGAGAAATACCTTCAAGCTAACTGGCGACTGTTTTCCGAATAAAGCCAACACACCGAGCGTAAAGGCGATGTCCGTTGCGGCTGGTATTGCCCAGCCTTGCATGGCTTGTGAATTGTCATAGTTAAAGACAGCAAAGAACAAAATAGGAACAACCATACCGCCTATGGCTGCTACTACGGGAAACATAGCTCGGGAGCGGGTTCTGAGGGCGCCTTGAATCAACTCTCGTTTCACTTCCAAACCGATTAAAAGGAAAAAGATGGCCATCAGGCCATCGTTAATCCAAAGCAGAAGATTCTTTTCGATGTCCAACGATCCCACTTTGAAATGTATCGGTGTATCAAGAAGTGCGAGATAGAAAGGAGCGAGGGGTGAGTTTGCGATGATTAAAGCCAAAAATGCAGAGGCAATCAGGATGATACCGGGCGCTGTATCGAGCTGAAAAAAATCGACTAGCTTTTTGTTCAAAATGCCTCTCCCGATATCTTTTAATACTACTTAAGTCTAATGAGTAAAAAGAGAAAAGGGCAAAGTCTACCCCATGGATATGAGAGAAATTTGTGATAGAAGCTAGACAGATCGACCTTTAGTGCAACTAATTGATCATCCCACAGCTTTGACAGACAAGGTTAGGTCAAACACAGCCATTGGTTCGTCGCCATGTAAGGAAGGACATGTGGCAGTGATTCGGACGGGTTGATTAACGCGTTCCCCGGTTGCCATGGTTTGGTCCAGCATCTCGTCGATTAATCGACCATCGTTACAAGTGAATATGACATCTGCCTCTGGGCGCTTTAAGAACTCCCCCGTCACAGCCTTAAAAGCCAGCGAAATTTTCTTTCCACGGGATTCTGCTTTACTCATTGCCATAAAGCCACCGGCAACGTCAGCACCCACAGCGAGGGTGCCAAAATACATGCTGTTGAGATGATTCTTGGTTTTGCGCTTGAGCGGAATACGGATTTGAACTTGTTCTTCGTTCAACACCAAGATCTTGGGGCGGCAGTACCAAATCAGAGGAACTTTGAAGAAGCCAAACAGCTTAAGCATGCGGTTGGCGTGGGCGAGAGACTGTTTCATGCTTCATCCTTGAAGAGGAAAGATGCAATCACCCTAATTTTCAACTGGTCGGATGTCAATGTTAAGCCACTGTTAATGAGCGCTCTATGTGATCAGCCCGAGTAATTGCGCCCGACAAAACGCGACAATAGTTTTGCTGTCCTGAATTTCATTTTCTGCAATCAGTCGTTTGACTTCATCGACGGTAAAATACACCACTTCAATCACTTCATCGTCATCCATCTTTGCCGCGCAGGGGGATAGCTGTTTAGCAACAAACAGGTATTGGGTTTCATTGCAAAAGCCTGGTGCGGGAAGAGACTCACCAATGGTGTGCCATTCATCGGCCTGTAATTGAGCTTCTTCTGCCAATTCTCGCTGTGCGCAAACACTGGGTGATTCCGATGATTCGAGAGTTCCTGCCGGAAATTCGTAAATCCACCTGCGAATAGAAGGGCGGTATTGGCGAATCATCACTAACTTCCCATCATTTGCGATAGGAAGAATAAGAACAGCGCCGGGATGCTCAAGGGTAATGTGTTTGGTGACAAGACCATTTGGCAGCGTGTGTTCGCTCTCTTCAAGAGAGAATCTTTTCCAGGCAAAGAGTTGTTTAGGTTGGTTCATAGATGATAATTCCATTGAAGTGCTGTCGACTACGCTAACTGCAATACCGTTAAAGGCAGAAGATTGGTTGATTAGCCAACGTAAAAATGTGATCCACCACAATAAAAACTGCGGCAATTTACAGAAGTATGGTAGAATCCGCGCCAATTTTGTGGGAGTTGGAACGCCAAGTGGGCTCAGTAACTCTCTGTATAGATGATAATTCTGGAGTATTACCTTGCAATTTGAAGACCTGGGTTTAGATAAACGCCTTCTTAAAACGATGGAACTTTGGGGCTTTAGTACCCCGACTGATGTGCAGGCTTCTGCCATTCCTGTCGTTTGTGCAGGCAAAGATCTGCTGGCGTCGTCTAAAACCGGATCAGGTAAAACCCTGGCTTTCCTTCTGCCTGCATTGCAGCGTGTGATGCGCGGTAAAGCGTTCAGCCGTTCTGGTCCACGCGTCGTGGTACTTGCACCAACTCGTGAGTTGGCAAAACAGGTTTATGGTGAACTGCGTAAACTGCTGGCTGGCACCCAATACAAAGGCATGCTGATCCTTGGTGGTGAAAACTTTAACGACCAAGCGAAAGAATTCCGCAAAGATCCTGCGTTTATCGTTGCAACACCGGGCCGTTTGGCTGACCACCTGGAACACCGTCACTTGACGCTGGAAGGTCTGGAATTACTCATTCTGGATGAAGCAGACCGTATGTTAGACCTGGGTTTTGCTCCGCAACTCGAAGCGATCAATAACGCGGCCAACCATCGTCGCCGTCAAACGCTGATGTTCTCTGCAACTCTTGATCACCAGCAAGTTAACGAGATTGCTGCTGACATGCTCAAAGAGCCAAAACGCGTCGCTATTGGTTTTATTAATGAAGAGCATAAAGACATCGAACAACGTCTTTTCCTTTGTGACCATCTTGACCACAAACAAGCCTTGCTCGACCGAGTCATGGAAGAAGAGCAGTACCAGCAGATGATGATCTTCACCGCGACCCGCGCGGATACAGATCGTTTGGCTAAAGTGTTCGCTGACCGTGGTATTAAAGCCGTTGCTCTGAGCGGGGATCTGAGCCAAAGCGCACGTAACCGCATCATGAACGAATTTGAACGTGGTCTCCACAAAGTGATGGTAACGACAGATGTGGCTTCGCGTGGTCTGGATATCTCAAACGTATCCCACGTTGTGAACTTCGATATGCCAAAACACGCCGAAGAATATGTTCACCGTATCGGCCGCACTGGTCGAGCAGGTAACAAAGGCATCGCGATTTCTTTCGTAGGCCCTAAAGATTGGAACAGCTTTAAGAGCATTGAAGGTTTCCTTGATAAGCGCATGAACTTCGTGACTTTTGAAGGCCTCGAAGGCAAGTTCAAAGGTCTGGCTCCGAAGAAAAAGAAAACCTTTAGCAAGAAGCCACAGCACAAGAAGAAAGCAGGCAAGCCTTCGGAGAAGAAAGCAGCAGCGCCTAAGAAGCGTAACAAGAGTTTCTACCAAGGTGTGGCTGTTGGTGAACAAGTGTTTGCTGTTAAGAAGAAAAAACCTGCGGAAGAATAATCAGATTCTCATTCCAAAAAGCGCCTTTCGTTGGCGCTTTTTTTCTATATCGTCGGTCTATATCAATCCACATAACAGAAGTATAACTACAGGGAAACTCAATGAATTCAATTCAGATAAACGGCAAAAATATGTCGTACTTGGATGTTGGTAAAGGTCCAGTCGTACTGTTAGGTCACAGTTACTTGTGGGACAGTGAAATGTGGCGTCCACAGATCGATTCGCTAAGCCAAAACTATCGCTGCATCGTCCCGGATCTATGGGCTCATGGTCAGTCGGATGCAGCGCCTGAAAGCACCACTTCGCTGATTCACTATGCTGATGACATTCTGTCATTAATGGATCAACTTGATATCGATAAGTTTGCGCTGGTTGGCCTATCGGTTGGGGGAATGTGGGGGGCTGAACTGGCTTTGAAAGCACCAACACGTGTGAATGCCTTGGTATTGATGGACACTTTCATTGGCTTTGAACCTGAAGTCGCGAAAGCGAAATACTTCGGCATGTTCGACACTATCGAGCAGATGGGCTTCATTCCGCCATCAATGATTGATGCAATCACACCTTTATTCTTCGCTAATCACGCTGAAACGGACAACCCGGAACTGGTTTCTGCATTCAGAGAAAAGCTGGCGAATCTGAAAGGTGAAGAAGCAAAAAACGTTGTTAGGGTAGGCCGCATGGTTTTTGACCGCCGCGACACCTTTGACGACGTAGAAAAGCTGACGCTACCTACGCTCATCATGGCTGGTTCGGAAGACAAACCTCGTCCACCTCTTGAATCCATGCTGATGCATGATGCGATTGATGGCAGTCAATATATTGTGATTCCAAACGCTGGCCATATTAGTAACCTTGAACAGGCAGATTTTGTTACCGATGCACTGAGCACGTTTCTTGAAAATCATCGATAGCCCTGTATAAAGCAATGATAAAGCCGCAGTTTGCGGCTTTTTTTATGATGTTTTTCTTTCAAAACTCATCGGATCTGTTCTGGTAATGAGACAAATCGAACGATCGTTTGATTCAAAGGCAAACCCAGATTGTTAAGAAAATGTAGATCCTTATACTGCACCAAAAGAAAGCGCTTTCTTTTGTCGTTATAGTGCACACCATAAGGAGTTTGGGTTTGAAGAAGTATTGCCGTTTGCTGTTTTTGACGTTAGCAACCCTTGTTCTTTCTGCTTGTGGTGGCGGAGGGGGAGGAGACAGTGATTCCGGCTCCGATACTCAGCTTTTTACGCTCACTGTCAATGTGACAGACAACGCCCGTACGCCATTAAGTGACGCGACGGTGAGTGTTGATAACAAGATTGCCCGAACGAATGCTTCTGGCGTCGCTGAACTCTCTTTGAGCAGCGGCACCTACGACGTAACCGTTGAAAAAGATGGTTATGAAACATCCAAGATCACAACGACATTAGGCAGTGTTGCCCAAACTCTCGACGTAAGAATGGCATCAAACCCAACAGTAACAGAGGGTGGAGAAAGTAGCGGCGGTGACTCTGGTTCTGAAGGTGGTTCCGCGGAACAGGGCGGATCAGGCGACAGCGGTGCTGGTTCCGAAGAAGGCTCGGGTGAAGGCAGCGGTACAGATTCTGGCGACACTGATGGCGGTTCCGGAGAGCAAAGTGGCTCAGGCGATAACGGTGCGGGCTCCGAAGAAGGCTCCGGCGAAGGCAGCGGTACAGGTTCTGGCGGCACTGATAGTGGCTCAGAAGAGCAAGGTGGTTCAGGCGATAGCGGTGCTGGTTCCGAAGAAGGCTCGGGCGAAGGTGGCGATACAGATTCTGGCGGTACTGGTGGCGGTTCCGGGGAAGATGGCTCAGAAGGAACTGAAGAAGGTGGAAGCGAGGAGACTGGCAACACTAGCGAACTGACCGTAAAAGTTGTCAATGCCGACACAAACGAAACGCTAAGCGTTGCCACCATTGAAATCGATGGAACAACACTTCAGACCGACACTGCAGGTGAAGCTGTATTTAGTCTGGCTTATGGTGCACATCAGATCTCGGTATCTCATACAGAATATGAATCTAAACAGCAGATCACCTATCTCTCGACGACTGAACAGTCGGTAACTGTCGCGCTTTTTGCTAAAGAAGTGGAACCGCCGCCAGTAGAGCCTCCAGTAGAACCACCGAGTTCTAATGAAATCGCCTATGTGTATCATTCGTCACATGCTTCTTCTTTCGAATTTGAACATCAGGGCGATGCGTGGAATTCGGGCTCTACAGCAGTATGGAATCCTTCCGGTAGCCAATTTGCTCAAAGTATTCAGGTAACAAGTGGCAGCAGTTGGGGAGCCCCATTTGCGGTTGCTGCATGGGGTAATGAGTCTGCAAACGCTATTGATACGACAGGGTTTGGTCTTCTTCGCTTCAAATACAAATCAGACTTCGCAACACAAGTTGAAGTGTCTATCCAAGGTGTAAACAGCTCAGAATCAAAAGTGGTTTACTCGCTTGGCACTGCTGTTGCTTTGGGTAATGACTGGTATGAAATGGAAGTGCCATTCCCTGGGTTTGACGACTTGACTTGGATTGGCTTGATGTTCGCGGGTAATGGCACTATCGAGCTTGCTGATATTTACATAGAAAATGTGCCAGTTGATGCCTTCGTCACGCAATATGGCGCGGGTAACGTGGCAAACACATTCAACCCTCAAGGATACGGATGTACGGTCGATCATGGCTTTTGGGTCTCGAATGCTGGTGTTGTTGAGCCGGGTGTACCTTCTTGTGACAACATAGGCACGCCAAAACAGCTTTACCCACAAATCGTTCCTGAATTGGAAGACCAACCCATTGCCACGCACAAATGGTGGGGATCTGTCTCTTTCTACGGTGAAATGACGATCGGTGACCCGAACGATGCTGGCTATATTACGCCTGATCCAGTGACCGCCCGCATTTCAGAGCGTGGCGCAAGAATCATGGGTATTCCTAATGCACTGCAAGGGCAGGGTAACTTGTTCCAGTATGTGGTGCCGGATCCATTCAACGAAGTATTTGATGGCATTGCGGTTGCGAACAGCAAGCATTCCAATATGGAAGGCTATCTTAAGGACCATAGCGATGGTGCCATGACAGTCGAATGGTGGTCAGGTGCAACACCAGTGATGGAAGCCACTTTTGTACACGGTTCACCTTATGTCTATTTCAAGTCTTACGACGGTGATTTCCAGATCAAAACGACCAGCTCTGATGGAGCCCAGAAAGGCACTTTCTATCAAAACAGTCAAACATTGGGTGTCTGGACTGATATTGCTGGGAATAGAAACAGCTTCCTGATTGTTGGTGAGGGTAATACCACTTTCAGTAATGTCTCGGGCAATCTCATTACGGTCAATAACTCAGCAAAAGAAATGACAGTCGCTTTGTTGCCATCAACGGGAACACCAAGCAGTGCTGAGTCATCTTATTTCGAAAGTCTTGCTCGCCAAGTAGTTCGTGATGTCGAGATAGCTTATTCGGTTAACCATGCAAACAATGAAGTGACGGTGTCACATGTGTATCTTGACGCTAGTGGTAATCCAATCGAAACCCTTGCTGGTATGCAGCCTCTGCATTGGAAAAACAGCAATGCAATGTCGACACAATACAGCGTGCGCACTACTCGCGGCATCACCAAGTTCGCTCAAACTAACGGCTTCAGTTACACACTGCCATTTGTGGGTGTGTTGCCATTCCTACCGAATGTTGCAGACCTCGATCTGAACACTTTACGTGCTCTGGTTACCGAATACATGAACGGTGGAGAGCACTCGTGGAACCCTTACACAGACACCTACTGGTCTGGTAAGAGCTATGGTAAAGCTGCCGAAATTATCGCTATTGCACGTGATATTGGTATGACATCAGAAGCCAATACTTTAACCGCATGGTTGAAGCATGAGCTGGAAGATTGGTTTACCGCTGATACTTCTGGAGATCTCGATACCGTTAAGTACTTTGTGTATGACGAGTTATGGACGACCTTATTAGGTGTTGAAGAATCGTTTGGCGCGCATCAACAGCTTAATGACCACCACTTCCACTATGGCTACTTTGTCCGTGCTGCAGCGGAAGTTTGTCGCACAGATAAATCATGGTGTGGTGAAGATCAGTATGGGCCAATGGTTGATTTGCTTATCCGCGATTATGCAGCGAGTAAAGGCGATGACATGTTCCCTTACTTGCGCAATTTCGACCCGGCCAATGGTTTCTCTTGGGCGTCCGGCCACGCGAACTTTGCGTTGGGTAACAACAACGAATCAACCTCTGAAGCGGCAAACTCTTACGGTGCCATCATCCTTTATGGGTTAATTAAAGGTGACCAAGAGTTGGTAGACAAAGGTATCTATCTACACGCCTCGTCTGCCGCGACGTATTGGGAATATTGGAACAACCTTGATGGTTACCGGAATGCCTCGCCGTCTTACCCAGATTTGGGCGACAGCTATGACAACTTCCCGGATAACTATAACCAGATCACGACATCGATAATCTGGGGACAGGGCGCTTCATTCTCGACTTGGTTCAGCCCTGCCTTTGCGCACATTCTTGGAATTCAGGGATTACCGCTGAACCCATTGGTATTCCATGTTGGTTTGCATGCCGATTACATGAAAGATTATGTCGAGCTGGGTTTGACAGAATCTTCAAACCGTAAACCTTCAGGTTTACTGGACGGCCACTGGCGAGATATCTGGTGGAACCTTTGGGCAATGACAGATGCCGATGCATCTATCGCAGATTATGAAACCGTAGGCTCCAACTACATTCCGGAAGAGGGAGAATCAAAAGCTCATACCTACCATTGGATATACAACTGGCAGGCGTTGGGACAACTTGAAACCGGAACGGGCGAATTGACAGCAGATTACCCAGCGGCTGTTGCCTTTAAGAACGGTAATACAATGACATATCTTGTCTACAACTATGATGATGTAGTCAAGACCGTGCGATTCAGTGATGGAACAACATTGAACGTACAAGCAAACAGTTTTGGCACTTTGGTGAAGTAAAGACGCGATTAAGTAGTTAGCAGAATTCATACACCAATGTGTCGTTGACCACTGCCACTGGTTATTAGCGATACGATTGATACGCGCTCAACGGGGGAAACCTCGTTGAGTTTTTTTATTTGTGGCAGGGCCGACAAATCAGGTAGCTGATTGTAATTTTTAGGCGAGTTTTCATATCTGTGTATGAACGGAAAAGTTAGAACAGAAACAGAGAAAGGAAAACGACAATGAAAAAATATGTAGTGGCTGCGGTGGCTTCAATGATGGTAGCATTTTCAGTGCATGCCGATAACGGGTTGATCAAAATACAAAGTGCGCATTCTGTTGCTCAAACGGCGGATAATATTGAAGGGTTCTTGAAAGAAAAAGGACTCACCCAGTTTGTACGCATTAATCATGCTGCCAACGCTGAGAACGTGGGTTTAGAACTACGTCCTACAGAAGTGATTATCTTTGGTAATCCAAAGGTTGGTACGCCTCTGATGCAATGTGCGCAAAGCGTGGCTATCGATTTGCCACAAAAAATGCTGATCAGCCAAGATGCGGAAAACAATGTTTGGCTAACCTATAACGACCCAATGTATCTGAAAGAGCGCCATAACATGGAAGGTTGTGAAAAGGTGCTGGAGAAAGTGTCTAAGGTATTTGGTGCGATCAGCAAAACCGCGACAAAATAGTCCATTCAACATTTATGAAGCCCAGCATACAGCTGGGCTCCTTGTTATAGGTATATATCCGATTTCTACCGCAATTTGAGGTAGCATACATCGACAACCCCTCTTACTTACTGTCCAGTAAAAACCTGTCTGGGATGTTATTTACCAAAAAGAGAGTACGATGAAATTGGTGAACCCATCATCGGGATATGAAAAAGCATTTCACGCCTTTTACGATGACTTTTCAAAGAATGATCCAGAAAATGCTAATTATTATCAGGCTGCTAAAGTAGACTTTTCTAGCTACGTTCAAAGCTTGTTGGATGAGTCTAAAGGGATCAATCTTCAGGAAGGATTTGTACCTTGCAGTCACTTTTGGCTGATGGATAACAAAGACAACATTGTTGGCCTTATTCGCGTACGACACCATATTAACAACGAGTTTCTTGCCCTTGAGTGTGGTCACATAGGCTATGATGTCGCGCCTTCTCATCGTCAAAAGGGCTATGGAACTGCCATGTTGAAGCTTGCTTTACCAAAGGCAAAGTTGTTGGGAATACCCAAAGCACTTGTTATGGCGGATGAAGACAATCTCGCTTCTCAAAAGATCATCAAAGCCAATGGTGGCCAGTATGTAAAAACGGTCGTCGGCAAAGTGAATAAATGGCCGATTGTCCACTTTAGGGTGGAATGCGAATGACAGTTTCTCTCAAACCTATTGATATCCGGGAGCGTCATGTTCTGGAAAATTTGTTCTCTTACTATGTGTACGAGTTTTCAAAACCTCTAGGACTAAGCCTTGATAGTGACGGTAAATACGCCTTCAAATCCGAAACCCTCAATCCGTATTGGCTTCGTGATGATCACCATCCGTATTTCATTCTGTCTGATGGTGAATTAGCCGGTTTTGTGCTGGTTCGTCGTTATCCGCCCAATATTGCTGTGTGGGACATTGACCAGTTCTTTGTCTTACGCAAGTTTACAGGTAAAGGGATAGGTAGAAAGGCGCTATTAGCTGCGTTGGATAAACGACACGGTGATTGGCAAATCCGCATTCTAAAGGAAAATATTGCGGTACTTGGCTTCTGGCAGTCTGCGGTCGAAGCGCTGGTGGAAGGTGACTACTCTTTGGGCTTGGAAGTGGACACCGATTTAGAAATGTATTTTATTCATTTTCACTATCCAAGCACCTCAAAGATATCAGAGTGACAACGTGTCAAACGCGCCTAGCCAGCACAAACACTCTTCAATCTCCCGTTACCAATTTCTCTTTATCTAATGAAATAGTTTGCACTAATATGCTAGAACCCAATGCAGACTATCCCAACGTAGGCAGATTATGATGAAAAAGATGATTGTTTCAGCGGCTATTGTTTTCGCGCTGGCAGGTTGTGAAGAGGCCAACGAGGCGATTGATAAAGCGCAAGAAGCGGCAAATAGCGCAGTAGATAGCATTCAAGATAAAGTCGATTCCGTTGATTTGAGCGAGCTGAATTTGGATTCCCTGGAGAACGCGACAGCGTATGCCAAAGAGTTTACTGAGTCGATGGAAGAAGCACTCACTGCTGATTTGACGAATGCAGATGTCGTTGCGGATGTTCAGGAAAAAGTGGCGAACTCTTACGCTTGCTTGGTTGATGCCACTTCTGAAAGTACGGCAGAAAAGCTGCTGAACAAGTTCATGTCAGCGATTGGCAGTGAAGATACCCAATCTTTGATTGAGAAAGGTGTAGAGAAAGCCAAAGCGGCAAAAGAGTGTGTGATGTAACCAAAGACGCTACACATTGAACAATTAAAAAAGTGCCGGGCTCAGCTCGGCACTTTTTATTTTGGGGTTAGTTGACTCGTTTGATGCTGACTTTTATGCCAGGATTATCAAAACGATGATGTCCAAACAGGGCAGACGTTGTTAACCCATCATCTTGAGAGATAACACCTGGATGAATGGTGACGCGGTTATCATCATTTCTCGCTGGATTAAAACCTTCTCCGCCACCGGCCGGCCCAGGAATACTGGCTGCCAACTCATCATTGCCCTCTGTTCCTGCATCCCACACTTCTGCGCCAAATGTGCGTGTGATGCCTTCGTCGACGCTTGAAAGATCAAACTGAGTAAAACCAGCAAATGCATCATTTGTGTTGACCAGCATGGTGCCGAGAGAGAGGTATTTTGCTTTTGATAGGTCAATGTCAAAAGAAAGGGTTTCGGCACTTCCAGGTGGCACAATTCCGTTGCCGCTTGCCGTTATATGAACACTTTCCAGTGAAGACATATCGATTAACCCTGTATTGTCTCCAGACTCTGCCATGCTCTCCAGCGCGTCTGACGCGGCTTCACCAGCCTTAAACAACGTATAGTTGTTATCGTGAGCCAACAATGCAATCGGTGACAGCGGTTGTGCCGAAGTGGCGTTGGTCACCGTGACTTCATACGTGGTCATTTGACTGGTTTCAGTCTCTGGTGGCGAAGATTGTGACGGGTCAGTTGTATTATCATCCGAGTCAAATGGGCAACCCGCCAGAGCAAGTGCTGAGCCAGCAATAATTAATAAACGAGAGTTCATGCTGCCTCCTTAGTTGACGACAACAGTCATTACAGCAACAGGATTCAGCCAGCGGTGAACAGAGAAGTCGACGTCGCTTCGACCGCCATTTGCATCACCATCTCCAATGTTACCAGGGTGAACATGAACGGTGTTATTGCTAACAGTGGTTTCCACGCCAGTACCATTTGCACCAAAGGTGAGGAAAGGAGGGTTAGGGATGCTTGTGCTCAACTCATCGTTTGCTTCTGTGCCAGCATCATAACCATTCAACTTGATGTGATAAGTTCCCGGCTCTGAAGGAATTGGCCAGCTATCTAATCCTACGAATCCATCGTTTGTTGGCAGTAGCATGGCAGTTAATGAGAGATAACCCATTTCTCCGGTATCGATAGAAAAGTTAGTGCCAGTTGCCGGTGCCAAAGGGCCAGAAGCAGGGTTTTCAACAACAATTCCTCCAGCATTTGTGATAGCAGAAGATAAACCTGAGATATCACCCCCTTCAGCCATTGATTCTAATTCCGCTGACGCACTGGTTCCTGCTCTAAATAGAAATGTAGAACCATCGTGAGCCGCGACTAGCAGAGGGGTAAAGTGAATGCCTTTCGTTGCGTTGGTTAAACTGATATCAAGTTGGGCGGCGAGGCCAGATACAGAAGCCATTGAACAGGTCAGGGCGATTGCTGTTAGATTTAGTTTGGTGGACTTTCTCATTTTGCTCTTCCTTAACGAGTGAGTTTTTAAGCAGTGTGAAGAGCAAACTTCTCAACCCGATCTCAAGAGTTTCGTTAAAACCTCACAAATTTATTGCAATGAAAATGGGTTTATTGGGGTCTATATGAATGTGGTTATTGCAGTTTGATTCCAATAGCATGCTCAAAGACAGTTTTCTGAAAGAAGGCTTGTTTGGTGAGCTGGATATGAGCACCTATATAAGCAAGGCTAAGGAGTGAGTCGTTGTGGCTAAGCCAATCAAAGTAACGCTATATCGCTGGGGTGGCAGTTGGGGACCTTTCAGTGTGAAAATCCCATGTGGGGAATGCACACTTACCAAAGACATCCTGAAAGACACTTTTGAAAAAGAGCTCGGTGATGTGCCCATTGAACTGGAAGTGAAAGATTGGCTTTCCCATTGGTGGGAACCACTGAAAGTGGGTGCATGGCATGCGCCAATCCTGATGGTAGAAGGTAAGCTCGTTAGCCAGGGTGAAGCCCTTAATCGCGGTGTACTGGTTCAATCTGTTATCAAAGAGTGGGCGAAGCGCGACACACTGCAAGGCAACATTGTTTATGGCAAAGCAACGTGTCCATACTGTGTGAAAGCCAAGGAAATGTTGGCGGAAGCTGGGATTGAATATAACTACCACGATGTGGTGGTTGAAAGCGCTGCTTTATATCGCATGATCCCGGAGGTAAAAGCCATCATTGGTGAAAAAACGCCGGTTACCGTTCCTCAAATCTGGATGGACGGAAAATACATCGGCGGGGCAGATAACCTAGAGCAATGGCTGGCTTCGAAAGCTAACGCTTAAATGGGTAAAGTATTTGAAAGCATCCGCTTGAGTGTCTCAGCGGATGCTTTTTCGTTTTAGTCAGTGACTTTCAACAGTGTTTTAGTCTCGTTATCGAAGGTGAAAGCTCGCGATCGGAAGGCCATGGTAGACATGAAATACGGAATAATATCGACGGTTTCGCGGTACTCATAAACGTAAACCGTAGTATCTGCGACTTCAATGATCTCATCAGGTTCACCATGATAAGAAACAACGCTGTCCATTGTGGTGACATTGGTTTGAGCATTGAATGCATTGAACTTTGCGCTTTCATCAAAAGGCGTGGAACAGCCAGTCAGAGCGACTGATAGTGCGATAGCGCATACGAGTTTTTTCATGTTATTTCCCGACTTGCAAAATAAGGGCGAACCAATACCGCCCAGTAAAAATGGGTGCCAAATCCAGCGTGAACTCTTTTAACGATTCACAAAGAAGTGTTTGTTCAGGTATTCAACCATTGGAATGAAAGCGGGGTTTTCCCAGCTTCTAAGAACTTCATGCGGCAACAGCGTTGGATCATCAGTGCCAACAATTCCCTTATTGATGAACTTGCTGCCGTCATTAATTTCAAGCTCTCCAAGCGGTGAAGTTTTTGAACCTTCAACCATATACTCGTAAACCGTGCCGGCTACTGCCCCAGAGTTCATGTCGACACCAGCAGCTTCGTGAATTGGGTCAGGGTCATTGGTACATGATGGGATTTGACCATTGGAGTAAGGGCAATAGTCATAAGATGAGATGTGCGGTAGCACTACAGATTGAGCATTTGCTTGTGCCGCAACAAACGGGATAGCGATATTGAAGGCGACATAGGCTGTATCCAGCTCATCACCTGCCAGCGTTTGATCGTCAATGTAGTAATCAAAAAGCTGCATCATTTTCTGGTAAGTCGTTGGGCCGTTCGTCTCGTTGATACCGCCATCTTGGGTGAACAGTAACTCAACGCCATTGACCACACTTTTACCGTTCAAGGCGAGGTTAACAACAAACTCTCCTGCTGGTGTTGGTGATGATGGATCCACATCGTTCTGAGAGGGAATGACGCCCAATACCAGTGTTTTGGCGTTAAAAGCATTTTGAACATCACGGCTTGCCCAAGTCATCATATTGGTGACCCGTGTTACAACGGCTTGATGTTCTGAAGCAGAAATATTTAAAGGGTCAAAGTTAAGAACGTAAACCCCTTTGTTGAAAGGACAGTTATTCACGTCCTGTGCTGAAGTGAATTCACAATTATCAATGGACTGATAGATATTCACTGTTGTTGCTGTGTTACCTGAATTTGACTTGTCCTCGCCACAACCTGTAACGACTAACCCCAAAGCCAGTGCAAGGCTGATACTTCCTGCTCGCATCTCTTTAATCCTAAATATACGAAACACCAAAACATCCCAGTAAGGCGCTTTGTTAATCCTTATAGAGCATCCAAGCTCAATGCATTTGTTTTGCGAATTATCGTCCGGACAATCAATTCGGCGGCATTATATGAACGGTGTTTTTAATTCTCAAGATGAAATCACATGTAAAACATATGGTTTTATATTTGTGTTAGCTGATGAAGTGAGTGCCAAATATTCCGATTGATAAAGTGTTGATTACATCGTGTTAACCTGTGGTATGGAATCGGAAAGAGCAAACGTTTGCTTTGTGTGCGTACAAATGAATATCAAGTAAAGAGTGAAGGGGCTTTTCAGTTTGAGCCCTGAAGAGACAGTGCTTCAAACATGTATAGGAGATGGCAGTTTTAAGATACCGATACTGATCTTGGTGATAACATTAGCGCAAAGTTCAAGTGGTCAATAAGTAGCCTCTCAAGGCAAGAAAAAGCACTTGGTGGGCTAGTCACCAAGTGCTTTGGGTATGTATTTCATCCAACGAAAAATGAAAACGCATGCCCTTTGGTCATGCTAATCGAAAAACAAGTGCTTTATGAATGCTGCTTTGCACGGACTTTAATCGTCCCTAAGAATGATTGTGATGAGAAAGGGAGAAGCAATGAAGCAATCTATTATCCACATTGCCTTGGTCGTGAATGACTATGATGAAGCGATTGATTTTTACGTCAACAAGCTGAAGTTTGAATTGATTGAAGATACTTATCAGCCAGAGCAGGATAAACGTTGGGTTGTAGTGTCACCACCAGGTTCAAACGGGGTGAGCTTGTTGTTGGCAAAGGCATCGAAACCAGAACAACACAATTTCATCGGCAACCAAGCTGGTGGCAGGGTATTCCTGTTTCTGAATACTGATGATTTTTGGCGTGATTATCATCGAATGGTGGCGCTGGGAATCAAGTTCGTCCGTGAACCGAAAGAGGCAGATTACGGCACGGTCGCTGTGTTTGAAGATTTGTATGGCAATCTATGGGATTTACTACAAATGAACGATGACCATCCAATGGCGCTTCGTGCTGCTCTGTGTTCAAGATGAAGTAGATGGTGACGAGAAAGAAGGCCTCTTGCTGCATGCTGGCAGAGCGCTGCTGACAGAGGCCTTTTATTATCAGGTTGTTTGTTCAGCGGTTGTAAACAGATTGGCCATAGGAATAGGTGTCACATACAGTTCTGTCATCACCCAACGTCATTAGCACAAAGAGTTTGTCTTCTAATGATTGAGCGTGTTCCATCCTGAACTTCATTAATTGGGTCGCATGTAAATCCAGTACAACAAAATCAGCTTCTTTACCTGATTCGAAATTACCAATCACATGATCCAGAGAGAGTGCTTTGGCACCACCTAATGTGGCCTGATACAGAGACTTCAAAGGGTGAAGCTTTTTACCCTGAAGTTGCATCACTTTATAAGCTTCGCTCATGGTTTGAAGCAGTGAAAAGCTGGTGCCAGCGCCGACATCTGTTCCCATTCCTACCTTAATACCTTTGGCTTCGATCTCAGAAAGCGGGAACAAGCCGGAACCTAAGAACAAATTAGAGGTAGGACAAAAGGCTATCGCTGAATCGCTTTCCTGGAGTCTCTTGCATTCGCCATCACACAAGTGAATACCATGGGCAAACACTGAGCGGCTGGAAAGCAATCCGTGTTGGTCGTAGACATCCAGGTAGTTTTTACTGTTCGGGAACAGTTCCTGCACCCACTCAATCTCTTTCTGGTTTTCAGAAAGGTGAGTGTGCATATAAACGTCGGGATACTCTTCAAGCAGTTTGCCTGCTAAACGTAATTGCTCAGACGTGCTGGTGGGCGCGAATCGTGGTGTCACGGCGTAATGCAAACGTCCTTTGTTATGCCACTTTTCGATCAGCGCTTTGCTGTCTTCATAGCCAGATTCAGGGGTGTCGGTCAGATCTTCAGGTGCATTTCTATCCATCAGTACCTTACCGGCAATCATCCGAAGGTTTCGTTTCTCCGATTCTTGGAAAAAGACATCGACGGATTCTTTATGGACAGTGCCAAATACCAACGCTGTCGTCGTGCCATTGCGAGCGAGTTCATCAAGAAATTGCACCGCAACTTCGCGGGCGTAATTTACATCAGCAAAGCGCTTTTCTTCTGGGAAGGTGTAGTTATTCAGCCAGTCTAGAAGCTGTTCACCATAGGCGGCGATCATGCCGGTTTGAGGGTAGTGGATATGGGTATCAATAAAGCCAGGTGTGATCAGTTTGTTTTCAAGCACGACCACTTCGATGCTAGGGTCGAGCGAAGAAAGGATATCGTCAGCGTGACCGACTTTCACAACGTGACCATCGGCAACCAGCAGAACGCCATCATCGAAGTACTGATAAGAGTCTTCCAAGCCCACGTCCGTTGGGTTGGCAAGGCTATGTAATATGGCGGCGCGAAAGGCTTTTGCCGGATGAGCTTTTGGGTCTGTCATTCCTTTATGCCCTTATTTTCTCGTTATTTTTGTTATCGTTATCTTCAGGCTCTCGTTTAAGAATAGAGAGTTTCTCAGCCTGTTTCTGTGATGCTGAATGGGTAGAGGACTCGCGTTTATTGGCAATCTGTTCACCCTGATAACAAGCGATAAGCTCACCTGTTACAGATACGGCGATCTCCGCCGGGTGCTTTCCTTTCACCGCGTCGATGCCGATGGGGCAAATCATAGTGTTGATGGTTGCATCATCAAAGCCACGTTCTTTTAAGCGATAGTCGAAGCGTTTTCGCTTTGATAGGGAACCGATCAGGCCAAAGTATTTGGCGTCTCCGCGCTTTAAGATGGCACGCGAAAGTTCGAAATCCAGCTGGTGGTTGTGTGTGAGCACCAGATACATACTGTTAGTAGGAAGCGTGGAAACTTCGCCAACAGGATCGTCCGTTAAGCGCCTTTCCACGTTGTCAGGAATGACATCAGGAAATTGATCTTCACGCTCATCAATCCAAATCACCTTGAACGGTAAAGTAGCCAGAATATGAACCATGGCTTTGGCGACGTGTCCTGCACCGAATAGCGCGAGAACATGACGTTGTTGGCCAATAGGTTCAAAGCTTAGTGTCACCATACCTCCACAACATTGGCCAAGACGAGCGCCCAGATTAAAGCCTTCGATTTTCATGTCACTTTCACCATGCGCCAGCATTTCTTGTGCGGCTTTCATCGCGACATGTTCAAGGTGACCACCACCGATAGTGGCGATAACCTCATTCTCAGTCACCAGCATTTTTGTGCCAGCGCCGCGCGGTACCGAGCCTTTGTCTTCAAGCACCGTGACCATCACACAGGGCGTGCCTTTGGCTTCGAGCTCTGCCAGCGCCTGGATCCAATTGTCTTTAAACATCACTGACCTCCACTTTTCGACGCTTACATCTCGAATGGCAAAGGCGATTTGCCTTTTCGCGCTTGTTTGATGGCGTTGTAAACCTGCTCAGGTGTCGCAGGTGCTGGCAGGTGAGGGATTTCGCCTTCATCTGCCACGCTCACGACAGCATCACGAATAGCGCTCCACACCGAAATGGCCAACATAAACGGTGGCTCGCCGACGGCTTTCGAATGGAAGACTGTGTCTTCTGGGTTGGCGCGATTTTCTACCAATCGTGTGTTGAATATTTCCGGTGTATCAGCGACAGCAGGGATCTTGTAGCTGGCAGGGCCTGAGGTCATCAACTGGCCTTTGTCATTCCAAACCAGCTCTTCTGTTGTCAGCCAGCCCATCCCCTGAATAAAGCCACCTTCGACTTGGCCAACATCAATCGCAGGGTTAAGCGATGCGCCTACATCGTGAAGAATGTCAGTGCGCAGCACTTTATATTCGCCAGTGAGGGTATCGACGATCACTTCTGAACATGAGACGCCGTAAGCGAAGTAATAGAAAGGGCGACCGCGTCCTTTTTCGTGATCGTAGAAGATCTTCGGTGTGCGATAGAAACCGGATGCCGCCAACGAAATTTGGTTAAACCAACACAGTTCGGTGAAGTCAGCAAATGTCATGGTTTGCTTGTCGCCAATTGACACAATGCCATTGCTGAATGCTACATCTTCCGGAGAAACATCAAAGTGCGAGGATGCGAAGTTTACCATTCGCTCTTTGATGGTGAGTGCGGCATTTTGCGCGGCTTTACCATTCAGGTCAGTACCAGATGATGCTGCAGTAGGCGAAGTGTTCGGTACTTTTTCTGTGTTGGTTGCGGTCACTTGAATCGTACCGACATCCACACTAAAGGTTTCAGCAACAATCTGCGCGACTTTGGTGTTCAAGCCCTGACCCATTTCCGTGCCACCATGGTTCAGCGAGATGCTGCCATCGGTATAAACCGTGACTAACGCGCCGGCTTGATTAAGGAATGTGGCGGTAAAAGAGATACCGAATTTCACAGGTGTGATAGAAATGCCTTTCTTCAGGATAGGGCTGTTGGCGTTGAACTCCGCAATGGCTTTTCGGCGCTTCTCATACTCGCAGGACATTTCCAAATCGGCTGTCATTTCGTGAATGAAATTGTCCTCTACCTTCTGGTAGTAATGCGTTTCGTCACGACCTTCGCCCGCGTAGTAATTCGCTTTGCGAACTTCAAGAGGATCTTTCTTGAGGTGACAGGCAATGGTGTCCATCACATGCTCAATAGTCATCATGCCCTGCGGGCCACCAAACCCTCGGTACGCAGTGTTTGATGCCGTATTGGTTTTCACACAGTGCCCGGTTACTGTGGCATTGCCAAGGTAATATGCGTTGTCAGAGTGGAACATGGCACGGTCGACAATTGAGCGAGACAGATCCGGTGAGTGTCCCGCGTTACCTGACACCACGATTTCAATCCCTTGAATCACACCGTTGTCGTCAAAGCCCACCTTGTATTGATTAAAGAAGGGGTGGCGTTTACCCGTCATCATCATGTCTTCACGACGTGGCAAACGGAATTTCACTGGTTGGCCTGTTTGGTTTGCAATCACGGCTGCAATACAGGCGGGCGCGGCGGCTTGTGTTTCTTTACCACCAAAGCCACCACCCATACGGCGCATGTCGATCAATACCTTGTGCATAGAAACACCCAAAACGGACGCAACTAACTTTTGCACTTCTGTCGGGTTTTGAGTGGAGCAGTAAACGATCACGCCACCATCTTCAGTGGGGACAACACTCGAAACCTGCGTTTCAAGATAAAAATGCTCCTGACCGCCGACATGAAGCGAGCCTTCCAGTACGTGTTCTGCATTAGCTATCGCTGCCGCTGAATCTCCCCGTTTTTGGGTATGGCTATCGGTAACAAACAGCTCCTGCGCCAAGGCTTCTTCTACATCAAGAGCTGCAGGCAACAATTCGTATTCAATGATGGCGGCTTCTGCACCTTTTCGGGCATTGTCGAGGCTGTCAGCGGCAACCGCAATCACAGGCTGACCGACATAAACGACCTTGCCGTCAGCGAGCATTGGATCGCCGGGAAGGATAGGGCCAATGTCGAGTTCACCCGGCACATCTTCAGCGGTGATCACAGTGCGAACACCGGGCACTTTGTAGCAAGGTGATACATCCAACTTGGTAATATTTGCGTGAGCATGTGGGCTCATCAGCGCGTACACATGAAGCTGATTAGGGAATTCGCCGCGATCGTCAATGTAGAGCGCTTCGCCTGATACCTGCTTTTCAGCACTTTCATGTTTTACCGATTTGCCGACGCCAGTCGCTAATCCAGCTTTCGCTTGCGCGGTCATTTCTTCCATGGTCATCGCTGGGGTCGTTTTACGAGACATAATGAATCACCCTCGTTTCAATTTTCTTTCCATCAGCCGTATAACTGAGCTCTGTGAACAGACGGTAAAGCAAGTTCGCTGCAGTTTCAGCGCGATATTCCTTTGTCGCTCTGAAGTCGGAAATGGGTGAGAAGTCATTTTCCAAAGCTGACATTGCGGCTTGAATAGTTTCCGCACTCAGTGGCTTACCTACAAGCTCCTGCTCGCAATGGGTGGCGCGCGCTGGAATGGCCGCCATGCCACCGAAAGCAATACGAGCTTCAGTGACAGTGTCACCTTCAAATGTCAGTCTGAATGCTCCGCAGACTGCTGAGATATCATCATCAAAACGCTTCGAAATTTTGTAGGCTTTGAATGGCTGATTAGGTTGCGGTTTCGGCACACGAATGGTTTGTACAAACTCAGAGGGTTGTAGCGCCGTCACTTTGTAATCTTTGAAGAAGTCTTCAAGCAGGATTTCCCGTGCTGTTTCACCGCGGCGAAGAATCACGGTTGATCCCAAGGCAATCAGCAGAGGTGGTCCGTCACCAATGGGAGAGGCGTTGGCAATATTGCCACCGATCGTGCCTTGGTTACGGATCTGTAGGGATGCAAAGCGTTGTAACAGCGCGCCGAAATCTGGGTAGTGTGGTTCCAATGCGCGATATACATCAGTGAAAGGCACATTGGCACCGATTTCGATGTGGGTATCTGTCTCGTTAACGGTTTTGATATCGTCAACGCGGCCAAGATAGATCAGTTTTTCGATATCGCGATGAAACTGAGTCACTTCCAGTGCAAGGTCAGTGCCGCCTGCCAGCAGTTTAGCAGTGGGGTGCGCCATCAGCGTTTTTGCCAGTTCATCGCTGTTAGTCGGTGTGAATGCCGTTTTGCCGTCTGCGTGATATTCCAGTTCAGGTTTGCCAATCGCATTCAGCTTTTCAATCGTTTCACGCTCGTATTCAGCAAACTGGTCGCTAATCGGCGTTTCCTGACTCAGCGACAGTGCAGCTTCTACAATGGGTCGATAACCGGTGCAGCGACAAAGGTTGCCCGCCAATGCTTCATAAGTGTCTTCTTTGTCCGCATTGGGGTGGTTTTTAGTGAGCGCGAACATCGACATGATAAAGCCAGGTGTACAGTAGCCACATTGGCTGCCGTGAAAATCAACCATGGCCTGCTGTACGGGGTGCAGCGAATCTTTCGTTCGCAAGTCTTCTACTGTGATGAGTTGTTTGCCATGAAGGGCGGAAACAAAGGTCAAACAAGAGTTAACACTTCGATATTCTAGATTGCCATCAACCACTTCACCCAAAACAACGGTACAAGCTCCACAATCACCAGAGCCACAACCTTCCTTGGTTCCTGTTTTGCGCAGATGTTCGCGCAGGTAATTCAACACAGTCAGGTTAGGAGAAATGTCTTTCTCTTCCTGCAAAGTCTGATTTAAAAGGAAACGGATCACACGGCCTCCATGACGTTTTCGTATCCATTGATTACAAGCTAGTCATTTCTGACCGTTCGGTCAACTTTCTGTTAACAAGTGATTATTATGAAATTAACAATCAAATATTGAATAAAAACAGTAGGTAATGAGTATTTCTAAGGTTCAGCATCAGAAATGGAAAGTGAAGATTGTATACAATCTGTGAGGTCGATCGTTCATGATTCTCGGTTTTGATAACTGAGAGGACGATGACAGAAAGAAAAAACGGCCTGAATGCTTCAACATTCAGGCCGTTTTTAAACTGATTGAGGTATCAGGCTTTCTTCTTCAATACTTTCGAAAACACAGCATGAAGATCCTGTGTGCCAGAATCATCATGCAGGTTCAGTTTGGAATTGATATGGTCAAGATGAGTCTTCATTAGCGCTATAGCCGCTTGTTTATCTCCCGCCTCTATCACATCGAGTAGCTGAGTGTGCTCGTCACAAGAGCAGTGCGTTTTCTTAGATGACTCATACAGAGCAATGATCAGTGAACATTGGGACACCAAGCTACGTTGGAAGCTCATCAACGGCAGATTATTTGCCATCGCAGCAAGTTCGATATGAAATTCGCCAGAAAGGCGGATGCTGCGTCCAGTATCGTTTTTCGCAATGGCTTCATTTTCCTCTGCAACCATGGCGCGGCATTTGGCGATCTGTTCCGGTGTCGCGTTCTCTGCTGCCAGTTCGACAATGGCCAGCTCCATCACTTCACGCGCTTTGAGGATTTGCATTGCTTCCTCAACGGTTGGTGACGCCACAATAGAGCCGCGGTTTGGACGGGTACTGACAACCTGCTCTACAGAGAGTCGTAATAGGGCACGGCGAATGATGGTGCGGCTGACGCCGAAGATTTCGCCCAATGCTTCTTCGCTGAGTTTGGTGCCAGGTGGCAGGCGTTGTTCCAAGATCGCATCAAAGATATGACCGTATACGATGTCATCCTGTGTCATTTTGGGGTTTGTCTGTTTGGTTTTTTTATTCGTTGCTTTGAGAAGCCCTGTCATACAGTAGTTCCTTTCCCGACTCGCCGTCTCTAGCGAGTCCGCTGCAAAATAACGTTCTAAAAGAGAACGTAAAGGTTATGCGTGTTGTTTTGTATAAGAATAGCTAACTCGATTGTACAACATTGGTGCAATTATTGTATTGGTGCTGTTATCGGTTTGCGGGGCGGGTACTGTTCCAAGGTAGAGAATTGAGGATAGAGATTTAACGGCCGGGGAAGCCCGGCCGTTTGAAGGTGGAATCAGCTTGCCAGAACGGCATCAGTTTTCAGACTGGAAGCGATGATACCGGCAATTGCGACAGCTTCATCCGTATCAGAGATATCGCCGGAAACGCCGACTGCACCGAGTAATTCCGATGACGCGTCTCGGATGAGCACACCACCGGGAACGGGAACAAGGTTTCCCTGCGCAAGTGTGGCGACTGACGAGATAAAGCAAGGGCGGCTTTGGGCATCATCCGCAATCTTTCTGGAGGAGCACCCCAGAGCTAATGCCCCCCAGGCTTTGGCAATTGCTATTTCTGGTCGCATCATACTGGAGCCATCTTGCCGTTGGAGTGAAATAAGGGCGCCGCCTTTATCCAAAATGGCCACCGTTAGCGGCTGGGTTTTCCTTTCTTGCGCCGCATGGAACACCTTAGTGGTGATTTCCAGTGCTTTTATCATCGTCAGATTTTCCATTGAAGGTCTCCTAGATTTTTAGGGGCGGCTTAAAGCAGCCGCCAATGCTCGTTATTCAAGTTTTGCGTAGCAAGGAATGGTGAGAAAATCAGCAAAGTGAGTATCGGTTGAGAGGGTGAAAAACAACGCCGATGCTTCATCAAATTTTCTGAATTCGCCATTGCCTGCTGACGCTTTCATGTCCTTTACTTCCTGATCGAGCCACGCTCTAAATAGCTCAGTGGTAAATGGTCGACCATCATCCAGGGACACCTGATGCTTGAGCCATTGCCAAATGTTGGCGCGGGAAATTTCTGCCGTAGCGGCATCTTCCATCAACCCGTAAATAGGTACGCAACCAATACCACGTAGCCAGGCTTCCATATAAAGCACCGCGATTCGGATATTCTTTCTTACACCGGGCTCATCTTTTGGTCCTTGGCTTGGTCGAAGAAGGATTTCGCTGTTAAAGCTTCCATCAGGAATAAAGTGGCGTTGGTTTGTCGCGCCATTCAGGTATTCATCAAATATTTCGCGGGCAAGTGATACCAAATGAGGATGTGCGACCCAGGTGCCATCATGACCATTCGTCGCTTCACGGCGTTTATCTTCAATCACTTTCTGTGTTACGCGAGCCATCTCGTCAGGATCTTTGGATGGAATGAAGGCAGACATACCGCCAATTGCTAATGCTCCACGGCGATGGCAGGTCTGGATAAGACGTTTGCTGTACGCCTCCAAGAAAGGTTGATCCATGCCGATGGCATGACGATCAGGCAAGATGCGATCGGTGTGGTTCTTCAGCGTTTTGATGTAGCTGAAAATGTAATCCCACCGGCCACAGTTCATACCCACGATGTGCTTACGCATTGCGTAGAGGATCTCTTCCATCTGGAATACAGCTGGAAGGGTTTCAATGAGAACAGTGGCGCGTATCGTACCTGTTTCGGCAGAAAAGTACTCTTCGGTGAAATCAAACACGGATTCCCACCA
The DNA here is from genome assembly GCF_000973155.1 of Grimontia sp. AD028. NCBI lineage: Bacteria > Pseudomonadati > Pseudomonadota > Gammaproteobacteria > Vibrionales > Vibrionaceae > Grimontia > Grimontia sp. AD028. Next base: position 30,976 of record NZ_LASY01000085.1, read on the forward strand.
TGCAGCTTCTTCCATGGACTCAAGCTTAGGCAAATAGAAGTAAACGCCTTGGCCACTTGCTTTGCGGGATTGGTAATTGTGGAAAAAGTACAACCCGAAATCCATTAGGCTGGCTGGCATGGGTTTACCATCGAAAAGAATATGGGATTCCTGAAGGTGCAAACCTCTTGGACGATGGATCAATGTCGCGGGGTTATCAGCTAACTGATAATGCTTGCCATTTTTCGGGTCGCTATACGAGATTGTGCCCGCATTGGCATCACGCATGTTGACTTGGCCATTCACCATGTTTTCCCAGGTCGGTGAAGTGGCATCCTCGAAGCAACACATAAATACATTTGCGCCAGAGTTGAGCGCATTGATCACCATTTTTCGGTCAATGGGGCCTGTTATCTCAACGCGCCTATCGAGCAATATCTCCGGAATATCAGCCACTTTCCAATCTCGAGCGTCTCGAATGTCTGCAGTATCGCTCCTGAAATCAGGTAGGGCACCGCTATCGAATTTCTCCTGTTGACGCTTTCTGTCAATCAGTAGCGAAGACAATGGTCCCGTGAACTGTTGGCAAAGCGCAGATATAAAGTTCAATGCATCCGCATTCAGAATGCTTTTAGCGTCTTCGTTGAACAAAGGCCCAACGATCTTAATGCTGGAGCAAGCTGCTGAGCTGGAACGATTTTCTGAAGTACTTTCTAGTTCATACATCGGCAGGGTCCTTTAATCTAATGTATACAATTAAACTCTAATAATGTTTCTTTGATGGTGTTGTTATAGAGAACAATAAAAGCACAATGTTAATGCATTGTGAATAGGGTGGTACCAAAATTCCATTTACTCAGTAACTTGTCTGACCTCTTTCCAATGCACTGTCAGCCATGATTTTGCCGCCGTTGTGCTTCGTTCAAATGTTTTAGAACTGTAAAAAATTCCTTGCGATTAAAAAACAATCGATCTAAGAATACAATATACACTCAAATTGTATACAAATGGAGTTTTGTATGGGAAAGATGAGAGCGATTGATGCAGCGGTTGAAGTGCTGAAGAAAGAAGGTGTGGTGAAAGCGTTTGGTGTGCCGGGCGCAGCAATCAATCCCTTTTACTCAGCGCTGAAGAAAGCGGGAGGCATAGACCACATACTTGCACGCCATGTTGAAGGTGCATCTCACATGGCCGAGGGCTACACCCGAGCAAACCCTGGGAACATCGGTGTCTGTATAGGAACGTCAGGCCCCGCAGGTACCGATATGATTACCGGTCTTTATTCGGCACAGGCTGATTCAATACCCATTCTTTGTATTACAGGGCAAGCACCACGTGCCAGACTTCACAAAGAAGACTTCCAGGCGGTAGATATTGAATCCATTGCTCGTCCTGTGACTAAGTGGTGTTCAACAGTTTTAGAACCCGCACAGGTGCCACGCGCAATTCAACACGCTTTTCAGGTTATGCGTTCAGGTCGTCCAGGCCCTGTACTGATTGATTTACCTTTAGATGTTCAACTGGCTGAAATCGAATTTGATATCGACAGTTATGAACCACTTGAGCCTTACAAACCTTCGATTTCGCGCCATCAAGCAGAAAAAGCGATGGAGATGCTAGTTGCAGCTGAGCGTCCACTGATCGTTTCTGGCGGCGGCGTGATCAATGCAAATGCTTCAGAACTTTTACAGGAGTTTGCCGAAATCGTAGGTGTACCGGTTATTCCAACTTTGATGGGCTGGGGCACTATTGCAGATGACCACGAGTTGATGGCGGGTATGGTTGGGCTTCAAACATCCCACCGATACGGCAATTCATCTTTGTTAGCGTCTGATGTGGTGTTCGGTATCGGTAACCGTTGGGCAAATCGGCATACGGGCTCGGTCGATGTGTATACCGAAGGGCGTAAGTTCGTTCACATCGACATTGAACCAACCCAAATCGGGCGCGTGTTCTGTCCGGATCTGGGGATCGTGTCTGATGCACACCAAGCGCTTACTGTGCTGATCGAAGTAGCAAAAGAATGGAAAGCGCAAGGCAAACTGAACGATCACTCTTCATGGGTTGGTGATTGTCAGCAGCGCAAAGCTACCATGCTGCGAAAAACCCACTATACCGAACAGCCAGTAAAACCAATGCGTGTTTATGAAGAGATGAACCGCGCGTTTGATCGTGAAACCTGTTACGTCAGTACCATTGGCTTGTCTCAAATTGCCGCTGCGCAATTCCTACACGTGTACAAACCTCGCCACTGGATTAATTGTGGTCAAGCCGGACCTTTAGGCTGGACGGTGCCTGCCGCACTAGGTGTTCGTGCTGCGGATCCTGAGCGCCAAATTGTCGCTATTTCAGGTGACTACGACTTCCAGTTCATGATTGAAGAACTCGCTGTTGGTGCCCAGTTCAACCTTCCTTACATCCATGTGTTGGTGAACAACTCTTACCTGGGGCTTATCCGTCAGGCGCAGCGTCAATTCGATATCGACTACTGCGTACAGTTGGCCTTTGAAAACCAGAATGCACCTGAACTTGCCGATTATGGTGTCGATCATGTCACCGTGGTGGAAGGACTGGGTTGTAAGGCGCTGCGTGTTACCGACCCAGAACAAATTGCGTCGGCGTTTGAAGAGGCAAAGACCTTGATGGCTAAGCATCGTGTACCGGTTGTTGTAGAAATCATTCTGGAAAAAGTCACCAATATCTCCATGGGTGTAGAGATTGACTCTGTGAATGAATTTGAATCTCTGGCTGACTCTATTGCTGATGCGCCTACTGCATTGGCAGCCAATCGCCAATAACTGTTTGGTTCTTATGGAATAAGGAAATTGAAATGCCAAAGTTAGCTGCCAATTTATCAATGTTATTTACTGAACTGCCTTTCATCGAGCGCTTTAATGCCGCGGCAAACTTCGGTTTTAAGGGAGTGGAGTACCTGTTTCCGTACGCATTTGATGCCTATGAGCTGAAGGCAGAACTGGACCGTAACCATCTGAAGCAAGTGTTGTTTAACCTACCTGCAGGGGATTGGGACGCAGGAGATCGCGGGATTGCAGCGGACCCGGCACGTGTTGATGAGTTCCGGGCAGGCGTTGCACTAGCGATTGAATACGCCAATGTATTGAACTGTGAGCAAGTGAACTGTCTCGCTGGGATCGTTCCTTCGGGTGTTAGTCAGGACCAAGCTGAAGAGACTCTGATTGAAAACCTGAAATTTGCGAATGCCCAGTTGGAAAAGGCAGGTATCCGGTTGGTTGTGGAAGCAATCAATACAAGGGATATCCCGGGCTTTGCGCTAACCAATACCAAACAGGCAGTTCGGATTTGCGATGCGGTCGGGAGCGACAACCTTTCACTGCAGTACGACATCTACCACATGCAAATTATGGAAGGGGATATTGCCCAAACCTTAAGCTCGACGTTAGACCGTATTGGGCATGTTCAGCTCGCAGATAATCCTGGTCGTCATGAACCTGGGACCGGGGAGTTGAACTACCACTTCCTGTTCAGCCACTTAGATTCTATTGGCTATGAGGGTTGGGTTGGGTGCGAATATAAGCCAGCTACCACCACCGAAGAAGGCATGAAATGGCTTCAGACATACGGACAAAATGAGGAGTAATGGAATGACAACTATCGCATTTATCGGCACCGGCATCATGGGTAAGCCAATGGCTGAAAACCTACAAAAAGCCGGGTATCAACTCAATTTGTCAGAAAGCCGTACAAGGGCACCTGCTTCATTAGTCGAAGGTGGTGCAAAAGCCTATCCTTCGAATCGTGAAGCGGTTAATGACGCGGATTTCATTATCGTTATGGTGCCAAACACACCAGATGTCGAAGATGTTCTGTTTGGTGAAGATGGTATAGAGCCAGTGCTGGATGCCACAAAGACAGTCATCGACATGAGTTCTATATCTCCCATTGAAACCCAAAGCTTTGCTGCCCGGGTCAACGAAAGTGGTGCGGCTTACCTTGATGCGCCTGTTTCTGGCGGTGAAGTCGGTGCCATCAATGCCACCTTGACCATCATGGTTGGTGGCGAAGAAGCCACGTTCGAAAAAGCATTGCCACTGTTTGGCGCCATGGGGCAGAACATCAATCTGGTCGGTGATAACGGTGCGGGTCAGGTGTGCAAGGTAGCTAACCAAATCATTGTGGCACTCAATATTGAAGCCGTGTCTGAAGCGCTGGTGTTTGCTTCTAAAGCAGGCGCAGATCCAGCAAGGATCCGCAACGCGCTGCTGGGTGGCTTTGCTAATTCAAAAGTGCTGGAAGTTCATGGTGAGCGCATGGTGAAAGGAACCTTTGACCCTGGTTTTAGGATCCGCCTGCATCAGAAAGATTTGAACTTAGCATTAACAGGGGCTGAAACGCTTGGCGTTTCACTGCCGAATACAAAATCCGCACAAGAGCTATTCAGCTTATGTGCTGAGCAAGGTGGGGAAGATTGGGATCACTCTGCGCTTATTAAAGCCATTGAATCGCTTTCAAACCACAACATCCGCGGCGAATAACGCCGTGAACCATACCAAGCAGTTTGAAGTGTCCAGCTTTTCGCTGCTTGGAGTACCTCCAACTTGAGTTTACGTTTTACAGGTCCTTAGTGTTTTGCCCGCTTCTTTCACGACGGGCTTTTTTTTCTATGGAGATAAGCAATGGATCAGCAGGAAGTGTTCAAGGAAGGCGAAGAAACCCTAATAAAACAGTCAGAATCAGAAAAGGCATCCATTGAAGGTTTATCACCCTCGATATTTCTCCGGAAATTGTTCGACGCTGCGGTTGAAGCCGCCCTTCCTTATGGAAATATTAAAAAGTATCTGCCTGAAGACCGCTCGGGAAATTTAGTTGTGATCGGTGCAGGTAAAGCGGCTGCTTCAATGGCTCAAGCGTTGGAAGATGAATGGGAAGGGCCGATAAGTGGCGTTGTTGTCACACGTTATTTGCATGGCACACCTTGTAAGCACATCGAAGTATTGGAAGCGTCGCACCCGGTTCCTGATGGTGAAGGAGAGAAAGTCGCGAAGCTCATCCTGAATTTGGTCACGAACCTTGATGAAAATGACACGGTGATATGTTTGCTATCCGGCGGAGGCTCAGCCTTATTAAGCTTACCTGCACCGGGCATCGACTTTTCCGAGAAACAGGACATCAACAAAGCCCTGTTGAAATCGGGAGCTGCCATCAATGAAATGAACTGTGTAAGAAAGCATCTTTCCGCTGTAAAAGGAGGGAAGCTGGCACAAGCGGCTTACCCTGCAAGTGTGCTTACGCTTGCGATATCTGATGTGCCGGGAGATGCCGCAGATGTTATCGCATCAGGTCCGACAGTCGCAGACCCGACGACACGTTTTGATGCTATTAACGTATTGAATAAATATGACATTCCAGTAAGTGACAATGTCACTTGTTGGCTGGAAAGCGAAGCATCTGAAACCCCAAAAGCCGGTGACGAGAGACTGTCAAAAAGCCGTTTTGAGATTATTTCAACGCCTTTCGAATCTCTGGTTGCTGCGCAGACTTTATCGGAATCGCTAGGGATACCCGCTTACATTCTGGGAGATACTCTGGAGGGAGAATCACGGGAAGTTGCACTGGTGCATGCAGCCATGGCAAGCAGTGCAGCTAAACATGATCAGCCTTTCCCTGCACCTTGCGTTATCCTCTCTGGCGGTGAAACCACTGTAACAGTCAAAGGTAATGGTCGCGGAGGGCGCAATTGTGAGTTTCTGTTATCACTCTATCAAGCGCTTGAGAAAGAGCCCGCTATTCGGGGCAGAATTTATGCGTTGGCCTGTGATACAGATGGCATTGATGGTGTGGAAGACAATGCCGGAGCAGAGTTGAAACCGGATTTTTATGTCGCTGCTGCAGAGAAGAAACTGTCACCCGAGCCTTACCTGACTAACAACGACAGTTATGGTTTTTTTGAAGCGCTTAGCGGCTTGATTTTTACCGGGCCAACCCGCACTAATGTGAATGACTTCAGAGCAATATTGATATTACCAGAGTGATTGACTGGATGAATTGTCTAGGATTCATTAAAGTTGTGATTACACGCTTTAATGAATCCACGGACGGGTAATGTCACGCATCAGGACGAAAAATCAGGAAAAGATCATCGAAGTCGCCAGCCAACTGTTTGCAGAAAAAGGCTATGCTGCAACGACGACCGCCGAAATTGCCCAACGCGCCGAAATTCCTAAACCCAACCTCTATTACTATTTCAATACCAAAGACAACCTCTACCGCGCAGTGCTGGAAAGCGTCACTCAGCCATTGCTCGAAGCGTCTTACCCTATCGAGCAGCTCAACGATCCGCGAGAAGCGCTTACCCAATATATCCGTACCAAACTGCGCATATCTAAAGAATACGCCGCCGCTTCGAAGACTTTTGCTGCTGAAGTGATGGCTGGCGCACCGCACCTCCCAAGTGACATTGCAGAATCCTTGATGGATCAATCTCGAATGATTCTGAACAAGTTCGAATATTGGATTGATCGGGGTTGGATGGAGCCAGTGCCTCCCAAGCATCTGATGTTTATGCTTTGGTCATCAACCCAAACCTACGCTGACTTTAACTGGCAGATATGTCAGGTCAGCGGTCAGTTTGAATTAGAAGATCAAGACTTCGAAGATGCGGCAGAATTTCTGGTGAATTTGGTGCTGAGAGGGTGCGGCGTAAAGCATGCGGATTGATAGTGGAGGCATATATGGTGTTAGATATTTACCTAATGCATCTCCAAGCTTCTGTGAATGTATTGTGATGTTGAAAAGTAAGATAGGTTGTTCATGACTTTATTAATAGTGTTTCTAAGTGGAATAGGCATACTCTTCTCCGCGATTTCGGGGTTTCTTATGCCTTGGTCCGTTCTTGTATTTTTTGTCGCTTTCGCCACCGCCTTCTTCATATATATAACTGACCCCAATCGCCCACGAGACGATTCCCCAAAGTCTCAGGACACTTCAGACAGATATGACTCCTCCGGAGGAGATTTCGGCGGGGGAGACTAGTGACCATTAATGCTGATAACAAATATTTCCCATCGCAATTGAATAGTCTGAATAGTGAATACCATGATCCGCGAAATAACCCCTCAAGACTTCCAATCCTTCTGGCCGACATTCTCCAGTGTTATTCAGGCAGGGGAAACCTATGCCTTTGATGCGGATATGACTGTCGAACAGTCTTACCAGCTTTGGTGCGAAGTGCCTCTGAAGACGTTTGTTTTCGTTGAGGATGATGTCGTTCTCGGCACTTACTACATCAAGCCCAATGCGATGGGGCCGAGCCGTCATATTTGCAATTGCGGCTACATGGTTTCCGACCAGGCAAGAGGTAAAGGTATTGCCCGTCAGATGTGTGAACATTCTCAGCAAGTTGCGGTAAAACTTGGTTTTAAGGCGATGCAATTTAACAGCGTGGTTTCTAGCAACGAAGTGGCAGTAAAACTCTGGCAGAAACTGGGTTTTGATATCATCGGAACCATTCCCAAAGCATACAAACATCCGCGAATGGGCTATGTCGATAGCTTTGTGATGTATAAGTGGCTGCTCTAAGGTCAACAGCCCCTAACCACCAAGGGAAGTTTCTCTCGAATAAATTCCGCCAACGCTTTGGTATGTGGCGGTACGCCCAGCCTTGAAGGCATCAACAGACTTAAACTTGCCGACTGTGAAAGCCAATCGGGCAGAACGCGAACTAGCTCTCCCGTTTGTAATGCAGTGCGGCATACATAGTCAGGCAGTGCAGTCACACCTAACCCTTCAATCGCGGCTTGTCGTATGGTCGACATATCTTCTGAGCACAAAGCGATATTGGATGTTTGGTGAGTACGTAGCCCGTCTCGGTTCATGAGTGGAATAGCGTCTTTGGAACCGCTTCTGCCAACTTTCAGAAACTGACAATCAGCAAGATCGTAGGGCGTGTTTAACTGTTGAAGCGTTTCGAGGTAACGGGGCGAGCAGTAGAACTGCCATTCCACAGTAGTAATAAATCGCTGGATGAGACTGGAGTCAGGCAGCTCTGCGCTATGTCCGCGGATAGCTATATCAATCCCTTCGGCGACAAGATCTTCCATTGCGTTGGTAACACGTTGCTCGATATGCACTTTAGGATGTAGCTTGGCAAACTCGGTCACAATGCTTAGTAAGGCGAATTGAGCGACACCTGTTGAGCAACTAATGACCACTTTCCCTGTGAGTTTCCCACTGCGGTTGTCCATGGCAGCTTCTGCAAGTTCTAAGGTATCTACCAACTTTCGGGCATGATGGTAGAAGCTCTTTCCCTCTTCTGTCACCGCAACATTACGGGACGTTCGCTGCAATAACCTGACACCTAAGCGCTCTTCCAGCTGTACAACGTGTCGGCTCAACCGTGACTTTGGCATATTCAACGCTTTAGCGGCGGCTGTGTATCCTTTTTTCTCAACGACATGCACAAAGTAAAAGTAGTCATTCAAGTCGAATTTCATTTTATCGTCCTATTTATGGAACGTAGAGTTCGAATTCTAACGGTTTTTATCCGGAATCCAACTCGTTACATTGTTTTTAAGCCAACAAATAGAACGGAGTAGAGCAATGACGAATTCAGCAGCCCAATTAAACCAGAGTACTGTATTGGATAAGCATGTGACTGGCAGCCCATTGAATATTGGAGAAGGATTCACGGGTATTGGTTTTCGCCATACGCAATTTGAAGGGGCGATGGACCCAATCATCATGGTTGATCATTACACCATGACAGTACCGACATTCGGTGCGCACCCTCACGCAGGTATCTCAGCGGTTTCCGTTCTGTTTGAGGATACAGAAGGCAAATTTAACAACCGTGATTCGCTAGGCAACGACTTCGATATTCATGCGGGAGATCTCTATTGGCTGAACGCTGGTCGTGGCGCGGTTCATGACGAAGCGCCAAGACTTGGTGCGAAAATTCATGGTTTGCAGATCTTCGTGAATCTCCCGGCAACGTTGAAACATGAGTCGCCTAGCTCTCTTCATGTGAAGCGAGAGGACATGCCTACGCTGGTGGGAGAAGGGTATCGCGTCAGGCTGGTGCTGGGAGAAAGTAACCGCGCGAAAACACAGGTTTCCTCGGTATGGCCGTTTACCATTCTTGATGGTTTTGCCGATGAGCGTTCAGGTTTTGAACACCAAATTCCCGATGGGTTCAATGCTTGGCTCTATGCCGTGGAAGGAAAAATCGAGTATCAAATAGACGATGAATGGCATGTTCTAGATCAAGGGGATTCAGTCTCGATCGTCCCTAAAGATGTTTCTGTATTAAAAGTTCGTGGTGATAACAAGAAGCATAGCCATTTTGCGCTGCTGTCGGGGGAAACCATTAACGAGAGTTTTGTCCAGCAAGGACCGTTTGCAATGAGTTCACAGCAAGAAATCAATGAGGTTGTTGCCCGCTATCAAGCCGGAGAGTTGGGCCAGCTTTAAGACCAGACTGATATTGATTATCCCAAGTATCATTATTGAACGAGATTAAACGATGAAAATACTCGCTTTTGCTGCAACTAACAGCCGTAAATCAATTAACAAGCAACTCGTCCAATATGCGGCGGGAAAGATCAAGAACGCTGATGTCGACTATGTAGAAATCAATGACTTTGATTTACCTATCTACAATAGCGATTTGGAAGAGGATTATGGCATTCCTAGATGCGCCTACGCTTTCCAGAAGCGGATAGAAAATGCCGACGCAATTTTAGTGTCATTTGCTGAGCACAATGGCAATTTTACGGTGGCATTTAAGAACCTGTTTGATTGGCTAAGTCGTATCGATCGAAACGTCTATCAAGGAAAGTCGATTATCTTGCTCGCGACATCCCCAGGCCCAGGTGGCGCGAATACAGTCCTGAAGCTGGCTAAAGAAGGGGCTCCGCATTTTGGTGGCAATGTCGTCGGAGTCTTTAGTTTACCGAGTTTCTATGACAACTTTGATCAGGAAAACAAAGCCATAAGAGATACAAGCCTTACCGCAGAATTAGATGAAATATTGCGTCAATTTGAGGGCGCTGTTTCTCCAGTCTAGCAAGTTAACTCTCCTATTAACTTCGATAAAACCCGCAGCCTAATGCGGGTTTTTTATTTGTGAACACACAGAGCCTCAGGTGCTGGCGTAGTAGAATATACCGATATGGATTAGTGCTTATTTCCAGAACTATTAGTTCATTTAATGCCGGATTATGTTGCTAATCACGGTGCTGTAGATTGGTTTCTGTACAACAAACAGTACGACTATGGATAAGGAGTTCGCATGACAATCAATAGAGTCACCTTAGCAACAGCGCTTGTTACCTCAATGGCACTTGCTCCAGCGGTGATCGCGAAAGAAGGAAGCCCAAAAGGCGCTGACACTGTGAAATCTCACAAACAGTCTTATCAAGGTAAGCGCTTCAGCAACTCTGATGTGGATTTCTCGAACTGCCGGGAAATTGCGGGAGGTATAGCTGTACAGAAGGATGCGCTGACTTCGCTGGTTCCGTCAGGCATTACTGTAAACAGCCTTTCAGATATGGGGTTTGTGTTCGAAGGTTCAGACAACCTCGGCATGCTGATTATTCGTTCTTTGCAGTGCGAAGTCATCCAAGTGACAGATGCAAAGGGCCGAGTATTCACTGATGAGAATGTCGCGTTTGCTCATGTGGGCACACCAATCAATACTTCCAATCTACCAGCGACGACGTTCAATAACGACGGTTCGAACGGTGCAGATTTCAATATATATGCATTGAGCTACCAAACCTCTTCTCCTGCTTACTATGGTGCGATGAAAAGAATGGGGATGGAAACCGCGATGTTTAATGAGCACATGATTAACGCGCAGGTTGATACCACTCCGGGTACCTGTGATGTTGCACAACTCAGTGTGAGTGTGCCTGGCAATCATGACTATTCATTTAACATCTTCGGTGAAGTGATAGAAGCAACCGCGGAATGTCACCCTGGCGGGGCAAATTTTGTGGCGAACTGGTGGAGTGTTGACCGAAAGAAACGTGTTTCAGCACTCAGCAATTTAGTGACGGATCAGACGTTCACAGAAACTGCTGGCCCTAACGTATACGTAGTAGCGAAACCCGGGACGACCATGAGTTCTCTGATTGGTGAGGCACCATCAGCCTTTACAGGATTCTCCGGTAGCGGCTATTTGCCATCCGGTGGTATTGGCAATGTCGATATGGTGGCTGAAGCTTTAGGTAAATTGGCGCGTTAAACTTCCACTGCAAATAGCGCTATTAAGTCAAACGCCCCTAATAGAATAGGGGCGTTTGTTTATGCGCTCATTCCGCGAGCTGGTCTGCCAAAAACCGAGCCAACAAGAGCGTCAGATTCTCTCTTCGTGCTTTATCTGGCCAAACCGCGTATCGCCCAAGCTTACGCAGAGACCAATCCGGAAGAAGTTGCACCAACGCGCCAGATTTTAGCCCTGGCTCGGCGATATGTTGGGGCAAAATCGCGATCCCTGCATTTTGATGCGCGAGATGACAAAGCGCTTCAATGGTGTCGACTTGCAATTGAAAGTTGTTAAAAACGACGAGCACTTTGTCATCGCCAGACATGAACTCCATTCTGTCCTTACGATGTTTGAAGCTTAACCACTCAAGATCAACAAGATCGTCTGGATGCTGCGGTGGTGGGTGAGATGCGGCATATTTGGCGCCAGCGACCAAAACGCGCTGATATTCTCCCAATTTCCTCGAAAGCATCGAGCTGTCGTCTAGCCAACCAATCCGTACGTTCAGGTCATACCCATCGTCAATCAGGCTGACGGGCATATCTGTGTAAGAAATTGACAGGGAAACGCGAGGGTATAAGCGCGTAAATGCCGCTAGCGCAGTGGATACGTCAGAGGAAGCAAGAAATGCCGGAAGCGAGATCCGCAATTCTCCGACGGGTTCCACCGAAATAGCATTGAGCTCGTTTAACCCCAATTCTGCCTGCTTGAGCATTTCTACCACTCGAGGGTAAAACATGCGCCCCTCATTGGTCAGGGAAAGCTTTCTCGTCGTGCGGTAGAGCAGCGTCTTCCCTAGGTAATCTTCAAGGTCTGAAATGGTTTGGCTCACTCGGGAAGGAGCAAGATTTAGCTGTTTGGCGGCAGCTCGGAATGATCCACCGTCGACAACACGGACAAATACAGCCATATGTTTGAGGTATTCAATCATTGTTCTTCCTGAGCGAATTATGAAGTCCGTTAATACACGATAATACAAATAAACATCTTCTTGTACATTGTTTGTATGCGACATGGCGTACGGGAAAACAAAGGGACATGAAGATGATTTCAAAGAAAACCAGGCTCTCGCTTGCGGTATTGGCTGCGACTGTATTCTCTACTTCGACTTTTGCAGAAGGCGTGTATGTCACTGTGCTGGCGGGTAAAAGCTATCAAGCGACAGACAGTGAAGCTTATGGCAACAACATCGCTGTTGATTCGGATTTTCCAAACGACTTTGATTCCGGTGATGGTGAGGTAGGTACGATTGGCTTGGGCTATATCGTTAATGAGTCGTTCCGAGTCGAAGGGCGATTGGGTTACCGCGAAAGCGATTTTAACAGTACACGTTTTGGCACCGGAGCAAGAAATGGCGAGGAGTATGCCCTGATCGGAAAACTCGAGAGCACGACGCTAACGGTGGAAGGCTTTTATGATATCGATACAGGCACTGGTTTTTCGCCCTATATCAAAGGTGGCTTGGGTATCGCCCGTAACAAGTACAATGCCAAGTTAGGTGGGCAAGGGGTTCAAGGCTTTTTTGATAGGCTGGATGGTACGGTGGATGGGTTCTACGATGACTATCCAGACAAAACGGAGACGGAATTCACCTGGAATGTCGGTGTGGGAGCAAGCTATTCCTTCAATGAAAGCTTTGCAGTCGTTGGCGAGTATCAGTATGTCTCGCTGGGTGATGCTCAAACCTATCAGGATTCCTTTACCGATGGCTTCCAAATAGACGGCGCGACTGCCCACGAAGTGTCTCTTGGGTTGCGTTATCGTTTCTAATACGGTTAGGAGAGAAAGCTTATGAAGTTCAGAGTGAAAAGCGTGAGTTGGTTTTCAACAGTTTTGCTTGCCGCAACATTAAATGCGCATGCCAATGTCGATGGCGACCTTTCTCCTAGAGAAACGGCCATTCCGGATACGACGGATAGCGTTCCTCATGTGCAGTTGAATGTGAAAACAGATGCTAACCTGATTGCTGAACTCAGAAACAAGGTAGCAAAGATCCCTGATGTATCATTGCAAAGCTCAATGCTTTCTCTTCCTGGTGCGGAAGGCTTCTGGATTCGCGAGGGTGTTCCGCTTGCGAATCCTCAGGCCATCGTCGGTGGCCGAGAATTCGCACATTTACACCCAGACGGTAGTCTTCATGCTTCACTACCGCCAGAGTTAGCCAAAGAAGCGGTGAAAAACAACTGGGCAACATTTCATCCCTGGTCGTCTCAGCGTTTGGGTTGGGAAGGCTTCGTCATGATCTATACGCCTTCGACTCAAGCCGAAGTTGATGTTGTTTACGCACTGGTGGTTTCATCGTTCAACTATGTCACCGGTAAAGAGATCAACGCGCAAAGCTTGAGCGGTAAAAAATCGGTCAAGCGCTCCCCCAGTTAACATGCAAAGACAAAAAAATAAAGGCGCTTTTTAGCGCCTTAGTTGTTGAGCTTTAGCAGCCAGCTTTCTTGCTGCTGCACGGTGCCTTACCATCAACTCTTGCTTATCAACATCGACCAATTCGCCATCAACCACTCGCCAATCACCATTAACCATGACACGGTCTGCGCGATGGTGGCCGCAAAGCACCAGCGCAGCGAGAGGATCGTGGCTTCCAGAGAATTGAATTTCATCCAGCTTGAACATGGCAATATCTGCCAACATACCTTTGTCCAGCGTACCGATGTCTTTTCGGCCGATATTTCTCGCTGAACCCTGTGTCGCCCAGCGGAACGCATCAAAGTGACTGACTTTGGCAGAACCGTATCTCAGGCGTTGAATGTAAGTCGCCATTCGTAGTTCATTGACCAGATTGGAACCATCATTGGATGCAGAGCCATCCACACCAAGACCAACAGAAGCGCCAGCTTCTTCTAGTTCCAGATTTCTACAAATACCCGAAGCGAGCATCATGTTAGAACTTGGACAATGACAAATTCCAATGCCAGATTGTCCAAGCCTGCGAATCTCTTCGTCATTGAAATGTATACCGTGTGCAAGCCAGGTTCTGTCATGCAGCCAGCCTACCTCTTCCAGGTAGTCAACAGGACGATAACCGAAACGCTCCAGACAGAAATTCTCTTCGTCTATGGTCTCGCAAAGGTGGGTATGAAGCATCACATCATGTTGTTTGGCAACGTGAGCCGTTTCTTTCATGAGCTCTGTGGTGACAGAAAAAGGAGAGCAGGGGGCGAGGGCAATTTGGGTCATGCCGCCAAATTCAGGTTGATGATATTCGCGGATTAGGCGAACGCTATCATCAATGATGGTTTGTTCAGTTTGAATGGTGTGCCTTGGGGGCAGCCCGCCCTGATCTTCACCAAGGCTCATTGAGCCCCGGGTCAGCACAGTACGTAAACCGATTTTTCTAGTGGCCTCTACCTGAATATCAATCGCGTGTTCCAAACCAACGGGGATTAAGTAATGGTGGTCGGAAGCTGTGGTACAACCGGAGAGCAGTAGTTCAGCGCTGGCGAGCTCTGTCCCCAGCTGCATCATTTCTTCATCAAGGCCAGCCCAAACGGGATATAGCGCCTTAAGCCAATGGAATAGCTCTTTGTCCAAAGCATCGGGATAAGCACGGGTGAGTGTCTGGTAGAAATGGTGATGGGCGTTAACCAAGCCGGGTAACACAACATGCTCTGAAGCATCTAGAGTATGGTCGAAAGGTTGGGTGGGAGTAGCGCCTTTGGCGACCACTTCTACTATGGTGTTTCCTTGAACAACAATGCCGCCGGCCGCGTCATCATTCGTTCCAGTCCAAATCGCGAGAGGATTTTTAATCCAGGTAGTCGCCATGTATTTGTATCCTTTGCTGGAAAAAGAATAGCCCCGAGATTCTAAGAAAGTCGGGGCTGACGCCGAGGGCTTATTGCGTCGGTTTAGAAGGTTGGTCTGTCGACACATCACTCTGAGAAGAAGTGCTAGCCATTGCAGGCTCCGCAGTGTCTTCACTTAGCGGGATCGAATGATCGCTGTTCATTTCCTCCTCTTCAGCCTGCTTTTCAGCATGGACATCTTCTTTCGACTTCGGAAGCACCAGATTCAGAACAACAGCCACGATGGTACCTGTGGTAATACCCGAGTGAAGAAGTTGAGCGACATCATGATGCAGATGCTGAAGCAGAGAAGGCTTGATAGTGACAGCAAGCCCTGCTGCCAAGGAGACACAAATCACAAGAGCATTGCGGCGTGTGTCGGCAGCTTTCACCAACATACGGATACCCGCATAGGCAATCATACCGAACATGATGAAACCGACGCCACCAAGCACTGGTTTTGGTACTGTCACCGCTAGTGCTCCGAATTTCGGGAAAAGTCCAGCAAGGATCAATAGAGCACCCGCGGTGCCCACCACGTAACGGCTTGCTACGCCAGTGATACCAACGATACCAACATTCTGGCTGAATGAAGCTAATGGCATGGCACCAAATAATGACCCCACCGCACTACCAATGCCATCGCCCAGTAGACCGCGTTTGAGGTCTTTACCTGAGATCGTACGGTGACAATTGCTAGCAAGTGCAAGGAAGTCGCCTGTCGCTTCTGCGATCACGACAATATAGGCAAGACACATACTCACGATGGCTGGCCAGGAAAAGCTGAGTCCGAACTTGAGAGGGTCAGGTGTCGCAAACCAACTTGCCTCACCGATTTGTTTCATGTCGACCATGCCCATACTCAGTGCTACCAAGTACCCGCCAGCCAGACCGATGACAATCGCTGATGCTGCTACTGAGCCTTTTGCGTAAGTCGCAACGAGCAAAACAACCAGAAGAGAAACGGCAGCAAGGAAAAGCTTGGGTAGTGTTGCAAAATGTTCGCTGCCTGCTGGCGCGTCACCTACCCAGTTCATGGCAACGGGCAGTATGGTTAAACCAATCAGCGTGACGACAACACCACTGACGACTGGTGGGAAGAGCTTACGGATTTGCTCCATAAAAAAGGCGGAGACAATTACCATACATGCACCTACCAGTGCCGCTCCCATAATCCCAGAAACGCCATCAGCTTTCCCTATGCCTATCGCGATGCCGAGAAATGCAAAGCTGGAACCCATGACAACAGGGAGCCTGATGCCAACTGGCCCAAAGCCAATACATTGAATGATGGTGAAGGCACCAGAAATAAACAAGGCAGCGTTGATTAGCGTGACAACGTCACCTGTTGGTAGGCCAATTGCGGTGCCGACAATGAGTGGCACGGCGATAATACCGCCGATTGAGGCAAGCATATGTTGAATTGCAAGCAGGACTGTCGAGCCTGCAGGCGGTTTGTCGTTTAATTCATAGAGCAGTTTCATAACTTCTTCCTTTAAGCTGCCGGCGTTCCTTTTTTATTCGGCAGCGCTGGTGGTGAATGTTGAATTACCCCTTGGGACGTCGTTGGTCCTGAAAAATTAAAGCGAAAAATAGGCGCCTCTTTGGGCCCCTTTATTTGTTATCCGAGAATGATCAGTTTGAACACAAACAGAATGCTCAATACATACATGGCGATGGAAATATCCGAGAACTTTCCTGTGCCCGCCTTGAGTACGGTGTAAGTAATAAATCCAAGTGCGATACCGTTTGAAATAGAGAAAGTCAGCGGCATCATTAATGCGGTGACAGCGGCTGGCACTGAGTCAGTAAAGTCATCCCAATTCACGTGACGGATACTGCTCATCATGAGAAAAGCGACATAAATAAGTGCACCTGCGGTGGCGTAAGCCGGAATCATTCCTGCCAATGGTGAGAGGAAAATGGCTGCCAGAAACAGCACACCCACGACGATCGCTGACAGTCCGGTACGTGCTCCCGCGGAAACACCTGAAGCACTTTCGACGTAACTGGTCACTGGTGGGCAACCGAAACATGCACCAATAACGCTGGACATACTGTCCGCTTTCAGTGCTTTTGGCAGGCCATCAATCTTGCCTGTTTCTTTGTTGATGAGATTGGCACGTTCAGCCACGCCCATGAGTGTGCCCGCGGTATCGAACATGTTCACAAACAGGAAGGCAAGAATGATACTGATCATGCCGACATTCAGAGCGCCCGCAATGTCCATGGCCATAAAGGTGGGGGCTATGCTTGGTGGCGCTGAAAAGATGCCGCCGTATTCGAAAAGGCCAAGACCTAAACCGATCAGCGTGGTACCGAAAATCCCGATTAGAACGGCACCGAAAACTTGCTTAACTGCCAATACAGAAATGATGAAGAAGCACACAGCAGCAAGAATGGCAGGTGGCTGAGTAAAGTCGCCAAGCGTTACCAAAGTGGCAGGGCTGCCAACCACAATCCCAGCGCTTTTTAAGCCGATAATTCCGAGGAATAGACCCACGCCCGCCGTCATGGCATAGCGCAGTGAAGAAGGGATGCTGTTGATGATCCATTCGCGAACCCGGGAAACACTTAACCCGACAAAAATGACCCCGGAAATAAAGACCGCACCAAGGGCAACTTGCCAGCTATATCCCATTTCACCGACTACGGTAAACGCGAAGAAAGCGTTCAAGCCCATGCCTGGAGCAAGCCCCACCGGCCAGTTTGCAAACAGCCCCATCATCAGGGTACCGATTGCGGCACCAATACAGGTAGCAACGAACAGCGCGCCAGGATCCATACCGGACGCAGACATAATATTGGGGTTCACGAAAATGATATACGCCATAGTGGCAAAAGTGGTGACCCCACCTATGAGCTCGTTCTTAACCGATGTGCCGTGTTGGCTCAATTTAAAGTAGCGTTCGAGAAAGCCACTCTTTCCTATGGGTTGTTCAGCAGTGCTTTGCTTATCCATTGACATATTCCTTCTAGGAGTTACTGCGAGTTTTTCCTTTTCGCATTGATTCTGTTTATTTAAATGAGCATTCGTAGGCCAGTCAGCTAGCTACCTCTGTATGTTGAAAAGCTATAGGGAGAAACCAGTAAAGGGACGTGGTAATGCGCTTTCTCGTCATCGATGCCAAACCGGATAACGACATCGTCAAGAAAAGGGATATCGCTGAGGGCTACACCGCTATTTTTGAAGTATTCGGCAGTATTGAACTGCAGTTGGTATTTTCCTCGTTGGAAGTCTGTCTCTTCCAGCAATGGCTCGTTGGTTCGCCCGTCATGATTGGTCGTCATGGTGATGACGTGTTGAAGGGTATTTCCGTCTACACGGAATAATGACACTTCAATCTCCGCCCCCGGCTTACCTTTGGCCGTGTCGAGCACATGCGTTGTGAGCTTTCCCATTTACCTCTGTCCTTTTCTCTAAGGTTTATTCCTTCGTGCTTTCTTGTATCTAGCGAGGATCAACGTGATTTCGAGAGCGAATAACATGTGTATGATCCGATGCATTTCATTCTGTGTGCACATCTATGAACTTAAAATGTACACAATACTTAATTCTTGTAAAGGTCGAAAAATACGCAGTATCAATAGTGAGAATCACAGAAGAAAGCCGTTATCTAAAGGGGTTAACGCAGGAATTTGATGCAAAACTCGCATGAGATGGATTTCTAGAAATATGAAGGCGACAACATTTCGTTAACTTGTTCTTGTAAATTGTATACAAAATGTAATACTAAAAATGTGCTTGCCTACCAGAGGAAAGATCCTCCTCTGATTGCTTCTAATAAACTGATAAAGAGAAAAGGTAAGCCTCAAGGCTTTTGATGCAAGGTTTAACGCAAGGTTTAATGATAGGAATGGCGCGATGAGTAGTGACTATCCTCGGGATTTGAAAGGCTATGGTGCTCATCCCCCTCATCCAAGATGGCCGGGGGAGGCTCGGATTGCGGTTTCGTTTGTACTGAATTTTGAAGAGGGCGGCGAACGCTGTGTATTGCATGGGGACAGGGAGTCAGAAGCATTTTTATCTGAAATTCCTTCCGCACAACCCTTGGCGGGTGTCAGGCACATCAGCATGGAGTCAATCTACGAATACGGCACGCGTGCTGGACTTTGGCGGACTTTAAAACTGTTCCGCCAACATGAGATTCCTTTGACGGTATTTGCCGTTGGAATGGCAGCTGAAAGGTATCCCGAAGCAATTCAGGCGATGGCAGACGAAGGCCATGAAATTTGCAGCCACGGATACCGTTGGATTGACTATCAATATGTTCGTGAAGAAGACGAACGGGAAGACATGCAAAAAGCTATCGCGGCGATTAAAGCGGTCACAGGAGAACGGCCATTAGGATGGTACACGGGCAGAACCAGCCCAAACACCCGTAGGTTGGTTGCTGAAGAAGGCGGTTTTCTCTATGACTCTGATGCTTATGACGATGATCTTCCGTACTGGCATGAAGATGGAACTAAGCCGGGTAAGCCTCAGCTCGTTATTCCGTATGCCTTGGATACAAACGATATGCGCTTCTCAACCGTTCAGGGCTTCAATTCTGGCGAGCAATTTTTTCAGTATCTCAAAGACAGTTTTGATGTGCTGTATGAAGAAGGACAGGACGCACCGAAAATGCTTTCTATCGGCTTGCATTGCCGCTTGATTGGCAGACCGGGAAGACTGGCCGCGCTTAAGCGGTTTATAGAATACGTGAAGCAACATGACAGGGTATGGATCACCCGTCGTATTGATATCGCCAAACACTGGCACAAGCATCACCCACATCCAAGCATGACTAAACAGGTCTAAGGAAAGGCATAGTAATGGCACGATTTTCAACCTGTCGCCCCAGCGAGCAAACGAAAGAAGAGTTTGTCGATACGTTTGGCGGGGTTTACGAGCACAGTCCCTGGGTAGCAGAGCAAACTTATGGTGCTGGGCTTGATGCAGCGTTTGATGAACAGGAGACGCTTCACTCCCGCATGGCGGGTGTGCTCAACAATGCGGAAGAGTCTTCAAAAATGCAGGTTATTCTGGCTCACCCCGACCTTGCAGGTCGAGCAGCTCAGGCGGGTGAATTAACGGCAGAGTCTACGTCAGAACAGGCAAGTGCAGGTATCGATCAATGTACCTCAGAAGAGTTTGCCCGTTTCACCGATTTCAACGATCGCTACAAAGAAAAGTTCCAGTTTCCTTTCATCATGGCGGTGAAAGGGGCAAACAGACACTTGATTCTTGAAGCGTTCGAAAAACGTTTAGAAAACGATGTAACAACTGAATTCAACACTGCGATTGCTGAAATCAACAAAATCGCACTGTTCAGGCTACGTGATTTGTAGCTCTCTGGCCGTCGACATATCAATCCTATTTCAGGGCTTGTCGACGAATTCAGCGTCTCGCAAATTGAAGCTCGCCGGAAGCACACTCGATGCTTCCAGCTACAGTGAAAGGGGAAAAGACGCGACCTTTTGTATCCACCGACACCACAGCTTTAACGTCATCCGGTGTCTCAGATATATGTGATAAAGGAAGCAATGGAAATGGATAATCGTCCTGACTTCGTCAAGCTCGTTAATCTCGCCAGTAGCCGGCTCGGTACTGAAGCGATCTACGCGACAGATGACTTCTTCGCAGACAAACAACGTCTTGTTGATGATGCGCCTCCGGAATGGAAAGAAGACGTTTACGATGATAACGGTAAATGGATGGATGGCTGGGAATCGCGACGCAAGCGTGAAGAAGGCCACGACTACTGTGTGATTCGCCTTGGTTTGCCGGGCAAGATCATCGGCGTAGATATAGACACCTCTCACTTCACTGGAAACTATCCTCCTTCAGCATCACTGGAAGGTTGTTACTGCCCTGATGGTAATCCAACCGACGAACAGACTTGGGAAGAACTTCTGCCTTCAATAAATCTTCAGGGAGACAGCCACCACTTTGCGGATATTTATTCAGACAAACCCTTCACCCATGTTCGCTTTCATATCTATCCAGACGGTGGGGTAGCAAGGCTCCGAGTTTATGGTCATCCTGAAATTGATTGGGAACGTGTTAACCCGGAAAGTGAACTCGACTTAGTCGCTGTAGAAAACGGCGGACGCGCTCTGGCATGTAATGACCAACACTTCGGTCACATGAGTAACCTGATCATGCCTGGTCGCGGTGTAAATATGGGAGACGGCTGGGAAACAGCGCGTCGTCGCGTGCCTGGGAATGACTGGGTCATCCTTTCTATGGGGCATGCGGGATTGGTAGAGCGGATTGTTATTGATACAGCCCATTTCAAAGGAAATTTCCCAGATAGCGTCTCGATTCAAGCTGCTTTTGTAGAAGGTGGCACTGACGAGCAAATTGCCACGCAAAGCCTCTTCTGGCGTGAGCTCTTGCCAAGTCAGAAGTTGTCTGCAGACGCCATCCATGAGTTTGCTGAGCAGGTGAATAATTTGGGTGCGATCTCCCACGTCAGGGTCAACATTTTCCCAGATGGCGGCATAAGTCGTGTACGCCTATTTGGCAGGAAATCTGGCTGAGCTGATTACCCGTTACAGTGAGAAAAAGACAAAGGAGAAGGAAGAGTGCCAGTCACGGAATTGATGTTAAAACCGGAACCGCTGACGAAAGAAGCGTTCATGCCGTTTGGCGATGTGATTGAAGCCGAAAATCGTGACTACTTCATGATTAATAACGGCTCGACGCGTCGTTACCATAAGCTCGCAACGACTCAAGTTGACGAGGGCAGTGGCGTTATCATCAATATGTTTCAGGCGACCCCTCTTTCCTATCCTTTGCACATCATGATGTTGGAACGCCATCCCAAGGGCTCACAGGCTTTTATGCCTTTGCTCGGCAATGACTATCTGGTGGTGGTCGCGCCGCCGGGAGAAGCGCCGGATCCAGGTTCGATCCGCGCTTTCCATGCAAAAGGTAGCCAAGGGGTGAACTACCATCTGGGCGTTTGGCATCATCCTGTTCTTGCTTTGACACCGAATGACCAGTTTCTGGTGGTTGACAGGGAAGGTGCAGGTAATAACTGTGACGAGTTTTTCTTTTCAGAACAAACACGTGTGATATTGGCGCCCAATTTTTAACGTCATCATTTTAACAAAAGCGATTTGTTGCTTTGGTTAACGAACAGGCCGATATCTGAGAAAAACAGGAAGGGACGACGTAAGCTTTTTTGTAGCAGACAAATTTAGCGATGGCGTCCGTACAGGAGGTTGTTATGGATCCGTATATCACGGAATGGCTCAATCTGGCAGTGCGCTGGGTACACATGATTACTGGTGTTGCCTGGATTGGTGCGTCTTTCTACTTCGTATGGCTGGAAAACAACTTAAACAGATCGAATCCTAAAGAAGGATTGTCCGGCGATTTATGGGCGATACACGGTGGTGGTATCTATCACCTCGAGAAATACAAACTAGCGCCGCCTAAAATGCCTGAAACACTTCATTGGTTTAAGTGGGAGGCTTACTTCACCTGGATCACGGGTGTTGCACTGCTCACCATTGTTTTTTACTCCAATGCAGACATTTACCTCGTTAAACCGGGGTCGGGTATAACGCCAATGACAGCGGTAGCGATCGGTGTTGGGTCTTTGATTGCTGGCTGGTTTGTTTACGATTTT
This sequence comes from Grimontia sp. AD028, assembly GCF_000973155.1. Lineage (NCBI taxonomy): Bacteria > Pseudomonadati > Pseudomonadota > Gammaproteobacteria > Vibrionales > Vibrionaceae > Grimontia > Grimontia sp. AD028. Next base: position 53,619 of record NZ_LASY01000085.1, read on the forward strand.
CTATGTGATTCTCCACTGGGCAAAAAGCCCATGTTACTTGGATTAGTGTTATTCGCTTTCTTAGTCTTTGCTGCTTGGGCGCTGAGTTTGGTCTTTAGTGGCCGTGGTGCTTACATTCATGTTGGTGCCATTATCGGTACCATCATGGTGGGTAATGTGTTCCGTATCATCATGCCTGCGCAGCGTGGATTGGTAAAAGCGATTGAAGAGGGCACAGAGCCGGATCCTGAGCTTCCCGCTAAAGGCCTGTTGCGTTCACGTCATAACAACTACCTCACGCTGCCTGTGTTGTTCATTATGATCAGCAATCATTTCCCCAGCACTTATGGCAACGAGTACAACTGGGCGATTTTGGCGGGTCTTTCGGTGATTAGCGTATTGGTTCGCCATTACTTCAATACGCGTCATGGAAGCCAAAAGTATGCGTGGACCATCCCAACTGCAGCGTTAGGTTTGGTTTGTCTGGCATTTGTCTCTGCACCTCAGTCTACTTCCCAAAATGTCTCAGCAGGCCATTCTCACGACATGCCGACTTCATCTATCGGTAACGAAGATCTGATATTTGTTTCGGTACAAGAGATCATTTTGGAGCGTTGTACGGTTTGCCACTCCCAAGCGCCAACCCATCCTGCTTTTGCCACTGCACCAGCGGGAGTCATGTTGGATACCCCAGAACAGATGCAGCTAGAAGTCTCCAGAATCGTAGCGCAGACGGTGACCACAAATATTATGCCTCTTGGCAATCTGACCCAAATGACTCAGGAAGAACGTGAATTGATCGGACAGTGGGCTCAAGAAGGTGCGCATATCCAATAGAAACGACATATTTATTTAATGAATAAAAAGCCAATTCGCCATGAGGTGGCTTTATTCTTTCCTGATTTAAATCAATGAAATATGCATTAACAGCTTTTACTCTGTATGAGTGGTTATGGAGGTGATTCACGGTTTCCATAGTTGTCGTGAATTATTTGGCCAAAAAGTTAACATTTCACGAGATTTGATAACGGGTTTTGGTTATACTTCGCGCCGAACAAAAATTCATCGATTCGCAGAAGCAAGACGTGGCGGCATTTCAGACGGTGCTACGCAAGCCGAGCAAAATACTTAGGAGAGAAACGTGGAAACTATTCTGGTCGTCGCATTTATCGTTGCAGCATTCTTTATCGTTAAAAAAGAACGTGCTTGCCGTTCATAAGTGCTCCGGTTACGACTGTTTGATACACTTTTTCAAAGCCCAATTTTCAGTCGATAGTAAAAATTAAAAAGCGCTAAAGCGAAAAAAGAAAAAGCAGAGCCAGAGCTCTGCTTTTGTGTTTCTGGGAATACGCTATTCTATGCGCTTACAACAACGTTTCCATTACCTGCCAATGAAATAAGGTGCTGTTTGATGGCGTTTGATGCATCACTCGTCAGCCCATACACATCGTAAATTCCGATGACCTTTCCATCAGACTCTTCCGAGCTAAATAACATTCCTGTTGCCACTGGTGTGCCTTCTTGCATTGCGACATAAAGTTCAACATGCATGCCGTCAGGCGTCGGTAAATCTGTGAGCGAAAGTTGAGAGAGGAACTCCATGATGGCTTCGCGTTCTGATTCTGGCCATTTTTGTGCCAGCGTTTTCGCGTAGCGAACCATCAGTGGGTGACAATCTACCTCATAAAATGTAAAGCCTTCTGTTGCGCCACCGGACGGTGTTTCCGTTGAAGCGGGTTCTGATTCCGCTGCCTTGTACAAACGTAAACCTTCTTTGCTTTCAGCCGTTGGGAATTGTGCACTTTCTACGTGGCTTGCCATCCAAGCCTGTTTTTTGTGGAAGTGGGAAAGAACGGTGGATTCGCTCATAAGAACTCCGGAATCTAGAATGTCCGAGAACTCAATCTCTCGGCAGCGTGAAGGCAATCTTCAATCGTGCTTCGATAATAGCGCTGTTCGATGAAATAACAATGGCTCACCAACAAAATGAGGAAATACTCAAACCGAGTGGCGATAAGTTGACCAGTTAATCATTGCTGGAGAATCATGATTTTAGGTATAAAATAGGAAATGGATTCGATAATCGCTGACTTTTCAGGTTCCCCTTTTTATGTCCGGACAACGCCTTCAAACCCAGTTTTCAATGATTTATAACCGTTTCGACGGAAAAGACGCCGATACCAATCTCGAGACCATGGCGGACATCTTTTGTTGCACCCGTCGTAACGCAAGAATGGTGCTCAACAAGATGGCGGAGCAGGGCTGGTTGAGCTGGGAACCCGCAGTTGGCCGAGGAAAGCAGAGTCGCCTGACGTTTCACCGCAGTGATTCCGATCTTCAAATGCGCCGCGTTAGAAAGTGGGTTCAGGAAGGCAAACTGGACGCAGCACTTGAAGAACTGGACAATGACGCCGCCAAGCTGGCAAGACTGATTCAGGAACAGTTAGGTGTTTCTACGCAGGAAGGTAAGCAAATCATCCGCCTTCCTTATTACCGCTCATTCCCTACGTTAAACCCAGCCAAACCTTTGCGCCGTTCTGAGCAGCACTTGGTCTCACAAATATTTAATGGATTGACGCGACTTAATGAAACCAATGAGAAAGTCGAGGCAGACCTAGCGCATCACTGGGAATCCATCACAGATACCCATTGGCGATTCTATTTGCGCCCTGCAGTGAAATTTCATGATGGCACGCTATTGAGTGCAGAAGATGTGATTTGGTCAATCAATGCCATGACCGGCAGTCCTTACTTTTCTCACATTCGGCATATTGAAGCGCCAGCAGAGAATGTTGTGGATTTCTTTTTGAGCCGGCCTGATGTGAGGTTCGCTGAAACCTTGGCTGTTCCTATGGCGTCCATTCAATCTCACAAGGCAGCAAAAAGTAAAGATGCCGACGCTTTTCCTGTGGGGACAGGCCCTTATCGAATCGTCGAAAACAACAGACGCCACCTGGTGCTAAAAGCACACGACCAGTATTTCGGGTATCGTGCACTGACTGATGAAATTGAAATATGGGTACTGGATAGCGCGGCAATGTGTTATCTACAACCCACCGCGTCACTTGATCCTACCGCGTTAGATTCTCGACAAGGTGCACTTCAAAGCGCAGCGAACGAGCGATTGGAGATAGACGAAGGTTGTGATTACCTTTTGCTGAATAGAAAAACAGGTATTGCGAAGGACAAGCGTTGGGCGGATTACCTTTGTCAGCGCGTTTCATCTCTTTTCTTGTTGCCTCACTTAGCGGAAAGGGGAATTGGTGAATACCGTCTGACTAATGCCTATGGTTTAGTTCCTGGATGGATACATACCAAAACGGCCAGACAAGATGTATTGCCCCCATCAAAATCAAAACTGAGGCTGGCTCATCAGGCCGATAATCCACTCTTTCCACTTCTCGCTGCGGCACTCAAAGACATGTTGGACGAGGACGGCGTTGAGCTGGAAATTCACACTGTGCCATACGAAGAAATGATGCAGCCTACGAACCCGAAAAAAGTAGATATTTGGCTTTGTGGGATGAGTTTGGGCAGCAAGAAGCATGATGCCATTCTGCCTTGGTTGATGAATTTTGATCATGTTTCATCAGCTATGCCAGAGGGTGAGTTTGAGGCATTGATTGAGAAAATGGCGGCGTGGCGCGCCCAGAAAAACGAAAGCTTCAATGCGGAGTCATTAGGACGTCTACTGGTTGAATCCTCACAGATCGTGCCACTTTTCCATATCTGGCAGGGCGTTGTAGACGGACAGGAATTGGAAGATGTCGCCTCAAACCGCGTTGGCTGGTTTGATTTCAAATCTGTATGGAAAAAGCCCTCTGTTTAACGCTTCATAACCATGCAAAAGCTGCGATAAGCAACAAAGGTAGCGTCAATACGGTAAAGCCATTTCCGAACAGCACCATTGACGCTACCTCATCTGCGCCCACTTTAAAGCGCTCGGCGTAGAGAAAATTCATCACGGCTGGTGGCAGCATGGCGAACAAAAGCATCATTCGCATGTGCTCTGACGGAAGAGGGATAAAAAAGTAGATCAGAGTAAAACTGATTGCACCTGTCACCAAGCTCAATACCGTGCTTAAAATTCCAACACGAATTCCAGACCACTTAATGGCAGTAAGCTGAACGCCAAGTGAAATCAGCATGACGGGCACCGCTGCATTTCCAACGAGCGTCATGCCTTCATTGAGTGGATTCCAAACTGTCCAGCCATTGAAATTGAAAGCCAGCGCGAGCATAGCCGCCCAAAGTAGGGGCATTTTAAGGACGTTGTTGAAGCGATATTCGCTGTTGCTTAACAAAGCCATACCTACGGTAATATGGAGAATGACGGAAACCACAAATAGCAAGACAGCAGGCGCCTCTGCGCTAACCCCAAATGCATAGCCAAAAAGAGGAATAGCAAGATTCCCACTATTACGGAACATTTGAGGTGGGCCCCAGGTTTTAAAGGGCAGTGACATTATTTTTCCGATGCCAAACATTAAAACACCAGGGAGTAGAACAGAAAGAACAGCAGCCAGGATAAGTGAGTTCTGTTGCCCGCCCATAGGCATCACAGAGAGGGTGGTGAACACCAAACACGGCACCATTAAATCGATATTGATTCGGTTGATATGGCGCATATCAGGTTTGAATGCCTTGCCTACAAAAAAGCCAGCTGCGACGACGGCAAATACCGGAAACAGTATGCTAATGACTTTTTCGAGCATCCTTGCCTCTTATTGTGGTGGTTTATTAAGTGACACCGTAACTGGTTGGGTTTGATACAACTTCCACAGCATCCATAGTGTCAGCAGGGTGCTGGTACAAGCGAGTGAAATCCATGTACCCGTTGTGCCGGCGAATTTCGTTAGGAAATATAACATTGCGGCAATAATGACCAGTTTACCGCCCGTTAACCAATTGGCAATGCTCGCCTGATTGATAGACTGAAAATATATCGCACCGACCAAAAGCAAACCTTCCATTGGCAAGCCCCAGAAGTAGAGGTACATGCCTTCTCGGGTCACTGCCGCCAACTCTGGATTATCACCACCAAAGGCATAAATAATGGCTTCAGGAAATCCGTATACGATAAATAAGCCAAAAGCGGCGACAATCATGGTCGCACCAAAGGCGATATTCCGGCTGGTTCTAACACGCTGAATCTGGCCTGCACCCAGGTTAAAACTGGTGATCGGCTGCATGCCCAAGGCGATACCTTCAAAAGCTAAATAGAAAAAGGCTTCTGTATAACTGACTATGGCATAGGCAGCGACATTGATAGGAGCACCAGAGGCGAGAAACGCCATATTATGAAAAGTGAGCACCACAGACAAATACAGGTACATAAGAAAACCTGGAATGCCGAGTTGAAGAATGTCTGTGATCGTTTTGGCCCTAATGACGATGGAGTTTAGCGTAAAACGTAACCGGGTGGTTGGTTTGAAAAAGTGACGTAAACAAAGCAATGCAGTTGCGGCCTGAGACAGCATGGTCGCAATCGCCGCGCCTTTCAGCTCCCATGGGATCAAAACGATAAAGACCCAATCTAGAAAGATATTTAGCACACCGCCAAAAATCATAATGAAAGTAACGCGGTTTGGTTCCCCATCGTTTCTCAGCAAAATAGAGAATGCCATGGATACCAGCGCAAATACGCCCATCCCGAAATACCACCGAAGGTAAGTGACAGCCATTTCTGCAACCCGACCTTCTGCACCGAGCGCGAGAATGACATCTTCGCAAAACGCCACGCCGACGATCGAGATAATAAGGCTGACAATCAGTGATAAGGACAGTGCGTTGCCGACAATATGTTGCGCGACGTTTGGTTTTCCTTGTCCAAGGTTGATAGAAACGAGAGACGCAGCGCCCATGCCAATCAGGTTACCCAAGGCATAGAGAATGGATCCGATAGGATAGGCAAGCATGATAGCTGCTAGTCCTTCTTCGCCCACGAAATGGCCGATAAACATGCCATCAACGGCAACATAAATACCCGTCACCAGCATGGCGGCGATTGTTGGCAATGAATAACGAAGGAAAAGGCGTAACAATGGCGCGTCGCGCAACATCGCGTCGTTAGCGTGAACTTCTGTGGTCATGAGATTCCGTTCAGGGTGGATCAGTTACAGCGTGTAGGCAGCGGTGAGTAGCATGTATTTGAACAGTGGCAATCCATCGCGATGACGGAAAAGAGGATGAAATATCCGGTGTCGACCGTCACTGAGATGGCATTCTTGCGCAATATCTTCTGAAAGGCTGCGATCCGCGTCGACTAATCGAATGCCTTGCGCCACATATTCTTCTTTATGGATGGGTTGATGACCTAACCACCAGCTAGGGATAGATTTACTCGCACTTGAACGGTCAACCCAATGGTCTGCCAAGATGACCAAGCGTTTTTCTTTGTCGCTTGCGGTATCCAGGTGCTCCAGCGTCCACTGTGTGTCTTTCACCAATCCTTTGCGGCAGGCGACATTTGCACTGATTAAGCGATGGGCGACGATATAGATTTGGTGGTCTGGGCTTTCAATCCTAAATGCAGGATGTTTAAGTACACCAGCTTCATCGAGCTGAGCATATTGAGCGTCAATGTTGAGGTTGTCGTAAGAGTGAATTAACCGACGTGCAAAGGCTTTGCCCAAGTGGCTTTCTTTCATTCCACGATTGTGGATTGTCGGATAGTGGTGTTCGCAAAAGCTGACACAATCAGATTGAAAGTCTCTCAGGCTCTGCGAAATCAGTTCGTCCAGCAAAAACGCCTACTCCAAAAATCAACACTACAACATAGGGTTGCGCTAAGGTTCCCTAAAGTATGGCAAAAATTTGAAATTTGCTATATCTGGATACGCTAATTGTGCAGAGCCGTTCAAAAGTGAGGTTATGTCCGCCTAAATACTGGTCGTAAAACGATTCTTTTGAGGGTTTTCCAACGAATCGCCAACAGGGTTAGCGCCAAAAGTAGGTAAATCGTCGGTTCAATGAGTTCTGATTTTGACGACCAGTAGAAGTGAATGGGGCCAACAATCAGTGCAACATAAACGAGGTTGTGCAATTGCTGCCATTTTGCGCCCATACTGCGCTGGATTTTTGCAGTTGATGTCATTGTCAGTGCAAACAGGATCAGCCATCCCAATGCACCAAATGTCAGATATGGTCGTGACAGGATTTCAGTCCCGAGCAGTGAGAAATTGAAAGTCAGATCCAACGCAAAATAGGTCAGCATATGTAACGTTGCCCAAAAGAATGCATAAAGACCAACGACACGACGACAACGAACCAGCAAGCCGTTTTTGGTAAAGCGGGCGATTGGGCTGATCAACATCGTCACCACCAAGGTATTCAGCGCAGCGATGCCTGTGAAGTGGGTGATGCCATCGACCGGATCTGCGCCAAATCGACCCGACAAAACCAAGTTCACCAAGTTGACTGCAAAGCCTAGGCTAACAAGATGAACAATAGTTTTAATCAGCGTGATGTGCGTGGGCGTTAAACGCATTAATAATTCGCCTTCAGGTTCATGTCCGTATAAAGGTGAGCGACTTCTTCCTGATAGCCATTAAACATCGCAGTCGGCTGACGACGCGAGCTGAAAATAGAACCTTCACCGATAAAGCGCTCTGAAGCTTGGCTCCAACGAGGGTGGTCAACCTGCGGATTGACATTGGCATAGAATCCGTATTCGTGCGGCGCCAACAAATTCCAAGTTGTTGCTGGTTGCGCTTCCAGAAGGTGAATCTTCACAATGGATTTGATGCTCTTGAAACCATATTTCCACGGCACAACCAAACGCACAGGTGCGCCATTCTGCGGTGCAAGTGTTTGACCAAACAGTCCTACGCTAAGCAAGGTCAGCGGATTCATGGCTTCATCCAGTCTCAAGCCTTCTACATAAGGGTAATCAATACCACCACCAACAAACTGGGAACGTTGGCCTGGCATTTGTTTTGGATCATGAAGGGTTTCGAATGCCACGTATTTTGCGCTTCCCATTGGATCCGCTTCTTTCAACAGTGCCGCGAGGGAAAAGCCTACCCAAGGAATGTTCATGGACCACGCTTCAACACAGCGCATGCGATAGAAGCGGTCTTCGAGCGGGAATTTTTTAAGCAAGTCGTCATAGCTCAGCTTCATGGGTTTATTCACTAAGCCATCGACTTCGAGTGTCCATGGATTAACAACGAAATTCTGGCTGTTTTCGACAGGGTCACCTTTTCCTGTGCCGAATTCATAGAAGTTGTTATAGGTCAGCACTTTGGACTCAGGCGTTGTTTCCAGCCCTTTGCCATAAGGTGTTTTCTCTGCAACCAGAGGGGATCTGACAAAGGTTGTGCCATCAGTTGCTTTGTCATCATCACCACCGAAAATGCCAAAAATATTGGCCTGGGATTGGGCGGCGAAAGGGAGGCTGGCGGTCACGACTCCGAGTTTTTTCAGAATTTCACGACGGGATTTGTAAACACTTTCCGGGGTGAGTTCGTTTTCTTTTATTTCTGATTTCTTTGGCACTCGGATCAGCATCAGGTTACTCCGTTCTCAATCTGTGCGAAGGCACATTACAACTCTTACCTATCAGACCTATATAACGTCAAAGTTCTTTCAATAGATTAGGGTCTGTTGCCCTTTTTTTGTTAAATATTGTTCTAGCGAAAAGCGTTTTAGGCGCGGCGAGGTTTGTGAAGCCTAGTGTTTCTAAGCAAACAGACCTCAACAAAGCATAAAACGCTTTTAGCAGAACCCATGGGGCAGCGTTTGCGGCTCCTTTCTTCTGCGGCATCGGTTGTTTCATGTAGGATAACTACACATCAAAACCTCTGCCTTGAATAAAGCAACCACAAACAGCTGCAATATTCACAACAAAAGGTCATCAGACCCTATGCTTTTATGAAAAAACGTTCATTACAGTATGGTAGTTGCGATGGATGATGGGTAGAGTGAAGTCGAATGAGAAGTCATTGACTAAGTGGTTATTTAATCGCCAGTTTCCAAACGTGCTCCGGGAATGGATTTTCAAATGAAACGTTATATTTTTATGCTCGCACTTGCGTCTTCGGCTATGCCAGCTTCAGCGCAAGGCCTTTCGGCGGGCGTGTTCATCGGTTCTCCGATGTCTGGTGTCAGCATTGCCCAGCATAACCTTCGTGTATCAATCGGCATTGAAGAAAATGGCGTCGCTGTCGACGGAACCTTTAATCTGGGCGATTGGCTCGCCCGTCCAGAATTTGCTCCAGTTTATGCTTACACAGGTGCCCAATGGGTAGACGATAAACACCATAAATGGGGGCCGCGTGCTGGGTTGGGGATAGCTGTTCCAATGGGGCATGGTGATATCGAGCTTTATGGTGAGGCGGGAACAACTTGGTATTGGCAGGACGACGCTGCTTTCAAGTTTGAAGGAGCTTTTGGTCTTCGTATGTTCTTCTGAGCATGTTTTGAACAAGGCACCATTTTGTTAAAAGAGCGCTGATAAGCGCTCTTTATCTTTGTGTGTCGGCCATGAGAAACAACAGCGAATAATCCGGGGTATTGAAAGGCATAGCAGAGAGCAAAGGTCATATCTCGTGTTATCTTTTAAGAAGAAACTAATATCAAAAAACCTTGAGAGAAAAAGGCGAGATGAAATTCGCGCGTAAACTTATCCCTGTCTTGTTTGCCAGCCTTCTACCAACGTTATCGATGGCGAATGAGTATGCTTGGCCAGAAGCCGAAACACGCCTGATAGGGGACAACCCTGTCCATATTGTTAAGCCGGGTGAACACCTAGAATTGATTGCCAAAGACTACAACGTAGGCTTTTTGGCTTTGCTTTCTGCAAATCCGGGAATTGATCCTTACCTGCCAAAAGCGGGAACGTTTGTCACCATTCCACAGCAATTGATCCTTCCTGACGTTGATTATGATGGCATCGTTATCAATCTGGCGGAGTTGCGTCTCTACTACTTCGATACGGAAAACCAAAAGGTTCATATCTTCCCGATTGGTATTGGTAGTGTTGGTCGTGAAACACCGATTATGACAACCAAAATTAGCCAGAAGCGTGAAAACCCGACCTGGACACCACCTGCAAGCCTGAGAAAAGAGTATTTGGAAGAGCGCAATATTGTGCTGCCAGATGTGGTACCTGCAGGCCCTGAAAACCCGCTTGGTACTCACGCGCTGAGATTGGCTTATGGCACTGGCTCCTATCTTATCCATGGCACGAACAAAGACTTCGGTATTGGGCTTCGTGTCAGTGCTGGCTGCATTCGTATGAGACCGAGCGATATCGTTTGGTTATTTGAGAAAGTCGTATTGGGAGAAAAGGTTCGAATTATCAATGAGCCTGTGAAAACCAGTTATGAACCTGACGGTGCGGTATATGTTGAAGCGCATCGTCCTCTTTCTATTGATGAGTCAGAGGTAGGTAAGCGAGTTCTGACTCAACCTGATCCGCGTATTGCGCATTGGTTGAAATCAAACCAAATGAACTTTAGCCGTTATCGTGCTGCACTGGCAGTGCAATCAGGCGTGCCGATTGAAGTGGGAAATGCGTTTGCACAAAACGCTGCGGCTCCCGAAGGAGCCGCAGAATTATAGGGGGAATATAGCGTAGTTCTTACTTGCTGTAAGACTGCGCCATGTTGTCAATGCGCTCGTTTGCGCGTGCTGCTTCATCATAAGAAAGCGCTGATGCTGCTGCTACGTCTGCTACGTCGCCTTGTAGAGCTGAAACTTGGTTAGACAGAGAGTCTACTTTAGACGACAGGTCAGCTACGCTTTGCTCAAGCGCTGAATTGCTTGAACAACCAGCTAATAATGCGCTGGATGCGATTGCTGCTACTGCTAGGAGACGAATTTTCATAGTAAAAACCTCTTCGTTTTTGTTGGGTTGCCTTACTGCTTTAATATTTACCTGTTTAAACAACTGGCTGCAGTATAACCATAGACTGCGTTTTACTATTCTGCCCCTTAGTGCGTGGAGTTATGCGCCTCAATGTTGATACAGCTTAAAGATCTAAGTCCCTCATCAGAATAAAAGTCTAGAACTTTGCTAGTTTTATAACCGTTTCAGTGCTTGTGTTTCATATGTGCGCCTGCCATGACCTTCTTGATTGGCACTTCTTGGGTAATTTGTGTTCCATCTGAAAAGGTTAGCGTTAGCGGAAGTGTCTCACCTTCCTTAAGTGGTTTTTGCAAATCAAAGAGCATTACGTGTAAACCACCCGGCTTCAATTCCGTCATGCCATTTGCTGGCACCTCGATACTTTCTACCTGACGCATTTTCATCATGCCATCGTGCATTGCATGGGTATGCAGTTCTACAACTCCCGCTGCGGATGTTGTTGCATTAAGGAGTGACACGGTTTCATCCCCGCTATTTTTCAGCATCATAAAAGCAGCGCTGTTTGGCGCGTGTGGCGGTGTAGCGCGTGCGTAGGGCTCTGAAACTTCAATCGCTGCAAAAGACGAAAAAGAAATAGCACTGAATGCGGCTGCTAAAAGAGAAGCACGAAAGTTCATTGGAAACTCCTGTTAAATAAGCGCGACCCGTATCCACAAGTCGCCGAAATCTCATCGTGTTTATTGTGTTTGGGTGGTGAGCCTAAGAATGGCGTCTGAAACCATGTTTGGATTCAACGTATGAGGCACTTTTTCAAGTAACTCACCTTTAGGGTTCAAGAAATAGAAGTAAGAGCTGTGGTCTACGGCGTATTCCATGGCTGAGTCTTCCAACTGTGTGATTTGGTAAAGCACGCCATATTTTCGGGCCAATGCCGTCGTTTTATCCGTTGATGTGCTGGCACCTTCAATATTCGGATGAAAATATCCAGCGTACTCTTGGGCTGCTTCACCATTATCTCGCTCAGGGTCAAGCGTGATGAATACGGGTCTTACACCTTCGAGTGTTTCTTCAGGCAAAGACTTGAGTGATGCTGAGAGAATTGCCAGTGACGTAGGGCATACATCTGGGCAATGGGTATAGCCGAAATAAACCACGCGCACTCTTTCGTCGTTTTCATCAAACAGGTTGATGGTTTCTGTTCCACTTTGAAGTAGGCCGATTTCTGATGGGGTAGCAACAGGTTTGTTATTTTGGTCAACGAGGTATCGCGCACCAAAGCCAGCCAAAAGAGCAGCGACAACAACCAGAACTTTTACTTTCATCGAGCCATCCTTACGTCAATAGGTAAAGAGAGAACGTTATCAGGGCTTTTGACTACGCCTCGCCAAGTCATTTCATCTTCCATGCAGATTGGGAGCATCAAGTCTCCTGCATACACGTTATTGCCTGCTGAAGAAAGTTTGAGTTTGTAAATTCCCATGTTCATCTCAACGCCTTGAAGCTCTACTATCAGGTGATCGACATTTGCATTAGAGACTTCCACACGGATTTCAGTCGGAATAAGAGGAGCGGCCGTGGCTGATGCCATCGAGACGGTTGCGTGGTCAAACGTACAGGGAGTCGTGCCGATGGTGCAGTTTAGTGCTGGCGATGGCATGGCAGGTGTTGCTTCATCAAACAGGGTTTTATCTGCAAAGAAGTAGCCAAAGGCAACAACAAGCGCTAGACCCATTAATTCAACGCCGCGTCGGCGTCCGGTGCCAGTTAAATTCATAAAAGAACTATAGCCAAAACAAAGATTGAGCAGCTTATCATTTCATATATGTTGACGTTGTGAGAAACCTCTTGAAATGAAAGCAATTGTGCTCATATTGACAGGGTAAATAACGAAAAAGGCCTCATAAAGAGGCCTTATTGATTAGGGTGCGCATAAATTAGTCAGCGAGTTTTTCTGACACTTTCTCAAGACCAATCACCAGTGCGAAGCCAACAATCATCATGACGATTGCAGTACCCATAAGTGCCGGTTGCCCTGTTGCGGCTTCAAACGCCCCTGGAGACAATACCTTTTCAACAAGAGGAACTTGCTCGCCAGACGAATTAACGCGGAAGCTGATAGCTTCTTTCCAAGGCCATACTTTGCCCAATGCACCAATCAAAAGGCCGGTGAGGAAGGCGATAGTCAGACTACGGAAATTGTTTAGCAGCCATGAAAGCACGTGAGAGAAAGACAAAATACCAGCAAGACAGCCCAGAGCGAACAAAGCAAGGATTGGAATGTTGAAGCTTTTGACGGCATCCAAAACGGGCGCATACATGCCAAGCAAAAGCAGAATAAAACTACCGGAAATGCCAGGAAGGATCATCGCACAGATGGCGATTGAGCCAGCAATAAATACCGTCAGCATACTAAATTCCATGCTGATAGGGTTAGCAACGGTAATGCCGTAGGCAAAAATAGCACCTGCAATCGCCAATACGATTTCACCCACGGACCATTTCTCTACTTGTTTGATCATGTGAATGGCGGACGCGATGATCAAGCCAAAGAAGAATGACCAAATAACAATAGGGTGGTTCTCGAGGGCATAAGAGACGGCTTTAGCCAGTGTCAGGATTGCCGTGAGAATACCAGTCAGCAAGGATGCGAGGAAGGTACCGTTAACATGCTGCCATACTGCGCCAAAGCCTTCGCGTCGCCACAGTGAAATAATAGAAGGGTTTACGCGTCGGATGCTCTCTAGCAGAGTGTCATAAATCCCCGTGATGAATGCGATAGTACCGCCAGAAACGCCCGGAACGACATCTGCCGCACCCATTGCCATTCCTTTGAAAAAGGTGAGAATATTTTGCTTCATTGCGTGAATAACTAGCCATAACTTATAGAGTGCCGCCATTATAGCGATTCAATCTGAAAGGGCTATGAAATCCTGTCACCGTGAAATGCCCACAAATACGCGGCGGCGAGCTTTTCCTTACCATTGAAAACAATGGGATCTCCGTGAATGGGGAGAATATGGTCGAATGGCCATGTCAGAATTTCTTGCAAAGACTGACGAAGCAACTTCGATTCCTTTATCTGTATTTGGTAGGGAAGCGGGACGCAAGCTTCTTTGTTGCATCCCAGTAAGCGACCGACAAATTGCTTGAGCAAGCTACCTTCCTGGAGCAACAAAAGGCTTTCACCTAACACCAATGTGCGACTATTCGGGTCGCAAAAGATCACTTCTTCGCAGGCATCGTTGCCTCTCAAAACCGTTTGGTAAAGCTGGTTACGCCACAAAGTCGACGTGGTGGAATTAAGAATCCCATCAAATCCTAAGTCGGTGCGTTTGTTGTAAAGACCGGGGGCAGCAAAAAAGCGCGCTTCCGGATAGGTAAGCCACCAATCAGACAAATTCTGGTGTAAGTGCAGGTTGGCGGTAGTTATACAGCTTATTTTTCCAATTCGTTTGAGTTGTTCCTGAAGTTGAGGGGATAGGCTGGCTGGGTTATGAACTAGTAATGAGTCATCGTTTAGGCGAAAAACAGTCATTCGTTGCCCAATATTCACGCCGAAGCGACGATAAGGCTCTGTGTGGTGCCACATGATATTGGCATGCCATTCAATCATTGATATTCATCCATGAATGTCGATTAGTCAGATAAATATCAGAACCTATGGCATTCGCAAAGCATTTCTTTTTAGATCCAATCTTCTTCGTCATCTAGCCCCAAATTCTCGTTCGAAAAATTTGAATGACTTGTTAGGTTTAAGGTGGTGTTAACTTGTAATAGGGTTGCCTAAACTGGCTTCAACAAAGGAGTTAAGTATGACGACAAGAACTGTACATCGTGTCATTCGTTCTCACGCATCGCAGGACGGCGATGGTGTGAAGATCAGCCGCGCACATGGTTTTAATGACCCAAGGTTCAGCCCTTTCCTGATGATTGACGAGCTGAAGAGTGTAAACCCTGATGACTACATTGGTGGTTTTCCTCCGCATCCTCACCGCGGTATTGAAACCTTGACCTACATGCTTAAAGGGCATTTTCAGCATCGCGACCATATGGGAAATGTTGGTGAACTTAAATCTGGCGGTGCGCAGTGGATGAGTGCAGGCAAAGGTGTGATTCACAGTGAAATGCCGATCATGAGTGACGGTGAACTTCATGGGTTTCAAATCTGGATTAACATGCCGGCAGCGAAAAAAATGCGCCCTGCGCAGTACCACGATTTTCAGTCACCTGAAATTAATGAGTATGGTGAAACCGAAAACTTACTTCGGGTGATTGGTGGTCATGCAGTCAGTAACGGTGTGCCTGTTGAAGGCCCATTACAACAAACCAGTATCGAAGTGTTTGTTGCGGACTGGCGTGCAGCATCAGATCAAAGTCGTGAGATTTTGTTGCCAAGTACCTATCAGGCAAACCTTTATGTCTACAAAGGAGAGGTGGAAGTTGCGGGCGAGTCAGTCAAACAAAGCCACTTCGTTCAACTCTCTGGCGGTGATGCTATTTCGTTGAAGGCAAATGAAGAGTCGGGGGTATTGATATTGTCCGGCCTCCCCATTGATGAACCCGTTGTTCATTACGGCCCGTTTGTGATGAATTCAATGGAAGAGATTAATCAAGCTATAACGGACTACCAAAATGGTGTGTTGACTGATTGAGTCAGGCCGAAGAACAGAGGGAGCAGTACGCTCCCTTTTTTCATCTATCTACTGTGCTTCACGAATAAACGCTCGAAAGTAAACAAAATGTTGAATAGCGTTAACTCTTTTGTTTTATTTCTAAATGACAAAACAACTGGAGTTTTCACTTGTTACTCGTAATTGCACACGCGATTGAAACTGTCTTACTCGTGACAGGTGTCGTAGCGCTTATTCGCTGCGCTTTTCAATACGCTTCCCGAACAGAGAACTGGCATCAGCTCAATGTTGTTCTGTTTCACGTGCAAAGCCTCTCTCGAGACGAGATGAAATGGTGGTACGTCGCGATGTTCAGCCTGATCTTGGGTGGTATCGTCAGAGTTCTCAATATGTTGACTCCTGCATAACAAGCCTTGCAATAAAAGTGTGATGTGTGTGAACTAGGATTAAACTCTGATACACTTCGTTTTTGTGCAGCCCATAAAGGAAATCATGCCCAACGTCACACCTATCACGCTATCAATTGCGCACATCAATGACACTCACTCTCACTTCGAACCGACACCGATCTCGCTTGCTGTAAATGGCTTGGAAGACCGTATTTATGCCAATGTGGGTGGTTTTGCCCGAATTGCTTCTGTCGTTAAATCATTCAAACAAGAAACTCAAAACGATACGGACGGCTTCCTTTTCCTTCATGCTGGGGACTGCTTTCAAGGCACGCTTTATTACAGCCTATTTAAAGGCGAGGCCAACGCCACTTTACTCAACATGTTGAACCTGGATGCGATGGCTTTGGGTAATCATGAATTAGATTTGGGTAATGCCGCGGTTTCAAAATTCCTCGACCAAATTACCTTTCCGTTTCTGGCAGGTAACTGGGATGTCAGTAAAGAACTCCCGAACAAGCCGTTTCCTGTAAAAGGGAAAGCGCCTCTGCTGGCCTATGATCCAGACCTGAAAATTGCCAGCGTACTTACGAAAGAGTTTGGCGGCAAGAAAGTGGCCATCTTCAGCGTGGCTCTGGATAAAATGGCCGATATCGCCATGCCTGATCCTGACACACCATTCGTCAGCTCTAAAGAAACCATCATAAACACGGTTAAGTACATCCACGAGGAAATCGGCACACCACACATTATCTTGCTCAGCCATTTAGGATATGACCAAGACCTGAAAATGGCTGAAGAGGTAGAGGGTCTGTCTGTGATTGTGGGTGGTCATAGTCATGTGTTACAGGGTGACTTTAGCAATCTTGGTCTTGGCGACATGGGACCTTATGGCCGCCAGATTAACGACACCCTTGTGGTGCAAGCCGGATGCCATTCACTTGCCCTCGGAAAGCTGACAGTCACGCTAGATGAAAATGGAAAGGTGACAGCACATAGCGGTGGCAACTTCCTGATGCTTGGCCGCGGTTTGGCGATGGATGCGTCCTGGGACCAAAATCTTCCTGATGAAGCGTTCCAGAAAGGCAAGGCGTATTTGCTAGAACAACCGAATGTTATTCATTGTCGCGGTGATGAAGGGATAAAGCAGGTGATAGCCGAACGATATCGCCCAGCTGTAGATAAATTAAAGAGTGACGTTGTCACTAATTTGCCTGCCCGATTACGGCATATTCGTGTACCAGATGAAAAAGGCGGCAGCCAGATTGCTCCATTAGTTTGTGAAGCGATGATTTATTCTGCAAGAGAGCGCGGTTATGAGGTCGATTTTGCTATTCACAATGCGGGTGGTGTTCGCGTAAGCCTTGAGAATGGGAAGCTGACTGCAGCAGAAGTGGCGGGCAGACTCTTGCCGTTTGCCATCGATCTAATGTTATACAAACCAACAGGCCTTCAAGTGATGCAGGCGCTGGAAGGCGCCATCAATAACGCGACGAATAACGGCGTAGAAGGCACAGGAGACGGTAGTTTTCCTTATACCGCTGGACTGCGTTATACCTATGAATGTTGCAAACCCAAAGGTCAGCGGATTACACAGTTGGAATATCAAACGCTAGGTGGAACCTGGAAAACAGTCGAATTAGAGAAGACATACATCGCGGTTTCCTCGGCGTACACGTCGCAAGGAAAAGAAGGCTATGATTCTTTGAAATGTATGAGCGAATTACCTCGTTCCATTTATGTCACTCTTGCCGACAGTTTTATCGAGTTTGCCAGAACGAAAGACACACTGTTAGCACCAGAAGAAAACCTTTTAACTTACCTTCCTTGCCGGTCTAATGATTGAGCAAAGAACTACTTGTGATAAATCTGACAGTTAGGCGGCAAGATTGTCGCCTATATTGTTCCTACACCTGACATTTTACTTCCTGCTTCACATTTCTTTTAGTTTTGTGCCCGAAATTTGCATCAGTACAGATATATGGCGGAAATTTGCCGTCTATATAAAAACAGTGAAGAAATAACTCAATTTCTTTATCCGTTGACCGATATATAAACAAAGATGTTGTTTAAGGGGGAAGTCATGGTGGAAAAACGTGATTGGATGGATTTCGGACTTATCGCTTTCTGGATTGCAGCCTGGGCATCACTGGTTTACTTCGTGCCTGCGGCAGGTCTTTAAGCGAAAGATAAGCAAACTTGCCTGAATCAGGGCCCATTCAGGCGATAACATTAAAACAAATCCAGTGGCAGGCACGGCGTGTTACTTGGGTAATGCTGACGCTTCAGTATGAATCTATGCTTTAGCGGTTCTCTTCCCGTCTCTCTTCAAAAATAGTTTCACCAGTATCGGCTGCACATAGATAGGAAGTTGCAGCGCTCCAATCAACGGCAAATACAAAGGCCCTAAGAAAGTACCTGCAACAGAGTAGGTGAGTAGTACATTTCTATTCCCTGATGTGATTGCAGCTACGTATGCCTCTGATCTGCCTTTATGCCAATAGACTCCTAGACCGATCATGAAAAACAAAACACAAATTGCCACCGCAATAAACAGCATGGTGATGGCAAAAGATCTGTCGCTATCCCATAACCAACGATATTGACCGGTTAGGCCAAAAGGAAAGCTAAAAACCAGAATGATGGTAAATTGTGCCAGCTTTCCATGAATGCGCGCTAAACGTTCTTCGGGTATTGATTGGTGAACCAAGTAGGAGAGCAACATTGGACCAAAAATGAATATGACGAGCCTGATGCAATAATCTTGAAGATCGAGAGAGAATTCATCCGCACTGAACAGGGCCAGATTGATATAAAGTACAACGGGCATCATTAGTGTGCTGGTAATGGTAAAAGCCATCGCTTTTAAGGGCTCAAACCCAACCGAACGCACGATGGCGGGGGTCGCAAACAGGGTGCCTGTCGCACAAACTGCAGTGGCAGCCATCATGAGCTCGGTGCTTGCTCCAAACACGGTGCCTATAGCGGTGACCGTCAGTGTCGTGACGCCACTATGAACCAGCGCATAAAGCCATGCCTCTTTGTCAGCTACCGATTTTACGAGTGCACGCTGGTCAATACCCATCAAGGTAAACAGCATGAGAGTAAATAATACATAGGGAAGGTATGGCAGAGCAGATTCAGAAAGTTCTGGCAATGCAAAACCTGCAAAGGCGGCAGCGATAAGAAGAACAGAGGAATGTTTACTTAGGAATGCAAGCAAGGT
The DNA here is from genome assembly GCF_000973155.1 of Grimontia sp. AD028. Taxonomy (NCBI): domain Bacteria; kingdom Pseudomonadati; phylum Pseudomonadota; class Gammaproteobacteria; order Vibrionales; family Vibrionaceae; genus Grimontia; species Grimontia sp. AD028. The sequence goes on from NZ_LASY01000085.1 coordinate 72,657, forward strand.
GGTCTCGTCATGTTTGTTAAAATCAGATGTTAACAAACTGAAATGAAATTGATAAATAACTATTAATAATGCATGTGCCTACTCTATGTGTTTGTTCTAAATCAAATTAGTGCCCGATTTTGCTCGCTATATGGTGACCGAATTATCATTTTCGAATAAGAAAAACTAATCATTAAGAGCAAATTAAGTCATTTTATCTGCTATGAGCAAATGATTAGAATTTACTCAGTAAAGACAATCACATAGTGAGGCGGTTATGACACAGGTAGTTAACTTCGCTCCAGCAGTTGCTTCTGTAGAAAAAGTGCAAAAAAACTATGCGGTTTCTTTCAAAGGATTGATTGCCCATGCGATGGACGTAGTGCGCAAACGTGATCTGAATAAAGCAGTTCGTTCAACGAATGAACTTCCAGAGCACATCAAGCGCGATATCGGGCTGATCCGCTAATAGTACATTTCGATATACGAAGAGAAGAAAAGCGTTGGCTATGAGGTCAGCGCTTTTTTATTTTCTTCACCTCAACAATTTATCGTGCTCCTACCTCAATTTTCCCCATTTGTGTACTGGACAAAAACTGGGCGTTTCGTCACTATGATTTACTGATTTGATTCAAATATTGAGAGTGATTTAACGTGGGACTTTTTGACTGGTTATTCAGTAGTAAAGAAAAACCAACGAAAGAAACTGAGGCAACCGAATACAAAGGTTATCTGATTTATCCAGAAGCGAAATCAGAAGGTGGCCAATTTCGAATTAATGGGCGCATTTGCAAAGAAATCGATGGTGAGTTGAAAACTCACAGCTTCATTCGCTCAGACCTTCTGCCTTCTGAAGAAGGGGCGAATGAACTGATGCTCAAGAAGTCTCAATTATTTATCGATCAAATGGGCGAAAGAATGTTTTGATGGATGAGTCCGGTTGCGTATTGCTTTGGGATTCATAAGACCTGACCGAGATCAAAGCAAAAACATTGGATTTCGGTCAAAAAGTACACCAGCGGTTCGTAAGGATACGGAACGTCGCAGAAATGTAGGTGAATGGGAAGTTAATAAGTATTAAATCAGCATGTTAGTCGTAGCGCCTAAAATCAGGTCTGACCTCTGGCCTTAACTAGATGGCGTTATTTTATTACTAAAAGTCATTAAAATTGCCTCGTTAAGGGCTTGCTAATCGATTATTTTAGTATTTTTCCTACAAAACTGTTGATTAAGCTTTTTCAGTTCGCTACAAACAGATTACTTACACTGCCAATAGTCAGGGACTAACTATGCAAATTGGTGTTCCAAAAGAAATACTTGCGCATGAAACGCGAGTTGCTGCCACACCGAAAACGGTTGAGCAGTTATTAAAAATGGGCTTCGAAGTTGTTGTCGAAAAGGATGCTGGTCAACTGGCGAGTTTTGACAATACTGCTTTCGAGCAGGCCGGAGCGAAAATCGTTGATGCCGACACTGTTTGGCAATCTGACATTATCTTCAAAGTTAACGCCCCGCACAAAGACGACGCGGCTGGAATTAACGAAATTGATCTGATCAAAGAGGGCGCAACGCTCATTAGCTTTATCTGGCCAGCCCAGAATGAAGCCTTGATGCAAGATCTTTCCTCCAAAAAAATCAATGTTATGGCGATGGATTCTGTGCCGCGCATTTCTCGTGCACAAGCGCTGGATGCATTGAGTTCTATGGCAAACATTGCCGGTTATCGAGCAGTGGTTGAAGCCGCCCACGAATTTGGTCGCTTTTTCACAGGCCAAATCACTGCAGCAGGTAAAGTGCCACCAGCAAAAGTATTTGTAGCCGGTGCGGGTGTTGCTGGTCTGGCAGCCATCGGTGCAGCGGGTAGCCTTGGTGCAATTGTTCGCGCGTTCGACGTTCGTCCTGAAGTAAAAGAGCAGGTTGAAAGTATGGGCGCTGAGTTCCTGCAGGTCGATTTTCAGGAACAAGCGGGCAGTGGCGATGGCTACGCAAAAGAAATGTCTGATGACTTCAATAAAAAAGCTGCTGAGCTTTACGCTGAGCAAGCCAAAGACGTTGATATCATCATTACTACCGCTTTGATCCCAGGCCGTCCGGCGCCAAAACTGGTGACCAAAGAGATGGTCGATTCGATGAAAGCGGGCAGCGTCATTGTTGACCTCGCTGCAGCGAACGGCGGTAACTGCGAATATACAGAAGCAGACAAAGTGGTTGTAACAGATAACGGCGTTAAAGTTATCGGTTACACAGACATGGTTGGTCGCCTGCCAACGCAATCGTCACAGCTTTACGGTACGAACCTGGTTAACCTGATGAAGCTGCTTTGCAAAGAAAAAGACGGCAACATCGATATCGACTTTGAAGATGTGGTTCTGCGTGGCGTGACTGTCGTAAAAGACGGCGAAATCACCTGGCCTGCGCCACCAATTCAAGTGTCTGCTCAACCTCAAGCGAAAGCAGAACCGATTGCTCCTAAAGAAGAGAAAGTCGAAGAGCCAACTTCACCAGTGAAGAAAATTGCAGCACTGGCTGTGGGTCTTGGTGCATTTGGTTGGGTGGCTTCGGTTGCACCGCCAGCGTTCCTTTCACACTTCACCGTATTTGTATTGGCTTGTGTAGTCGGTTACTACGTGGTTTGGAATGTGACACATGCTCTGCATACTCCGCTGATGTCTGTAACGAACGCCATTTCCGGTATTATCGTTGTGGGCGCGCTACTCCAAATTGGTCAAGGCAACGGTGTGGTTTCTTTCCTGGCCTTTATCGCCGTTCTCATTGCAAGCATCAATATCTTTGGCGGCTTCACAGTCACCAAGCGCATGCTTGAAATGTTCCGTAAAGATTAATAGGAGTAGCAAAGAATGTCTGCAGGACTAGCACAAGCAGCCTATATCGTTGCTGCATTGTTTTTCATCCTGAGCCTTGCTGGCCTATCAAAACAAACGTCAGCACGATCAGGTAACTACTTTGGTATCGCTGGTATGAGCATCGCGCTCATCGCGACCATCTTTGGCCCATATGCTGAAGGTCTTTCTTGGATCTTTATCGCTATGGTGATTGGTGGTGCTATCGGTATCTACTACGCCAAACGCGTAGAAATGACTGAAATGCCAGAACTGGTTGCGATCCTACACAGCTTTGTAGGTATGGCTGCCGTTTTGGTCGGTTACAACAGCTACTTAGAGCCACCAGTATACGCTGGCGAGTTTGCACACACTGAACACGTTATTCACATGGTGGAAGTGTTCTTGGGTGTGTTCATTGGTGCAGTGACTTTCACAGGCTCGATTGTCGCGTTTGGTAAGCTACGCGGTATCATTTCGTCTTCTCCCTTGAACTTGCCACACAAGCACAAGATGAACCTGGCGGCGGTTGTGATTTCAACACTGCTGATGGTTTACTTCGTGAAGGCAGACGGCAGCATGTTTGCGCTGCTTGTGATGACATTGATTGCTTTTGCATTCGGTTATCACCTTGTGGCATCAATCGGTGGCGCAGATATGCCGGTTGTCGTTTCAATGCTGAACTCATACTCAGGTTGGGCAGCAGCGGCGGCAGGTTTCATGCTAGCAAACGATCTGTTGATCGTTACCGGTGCACTGGTAGGCTCGTCGGGTGCAATTCTGTCTTACATCATGTGTAAGGCCATGAACCGTTCTTTCATCAGTGTTATTGCTGGTGGTTTCGGTCAGGAAATCTCAGTGTCGTCTGATGTTGAGTACGGCGAGCACCGTGAAGTGTCAGCTGATGAAGTTGCAGAAATGCTGAAAGACTCTCGCTCTGTGATCATCACTCCTGGATACGGTATGGCTGTTGCTCAGGCACAGTACCCGGTGCACGAAATCACTGAAAAGCTTCGTGCCAAAGGTGTTGATGTTCGCTTTGGTATCCACCCTGTTGCGGGTCGTTTACCGGGCCACATGAACGTACTGCTCGCGGAAGCAAAGGTACCGTATGACATCGTTCTGGAAATGGACGAAATCAACGAAGACTTCCCAGAAACAGACACAGTTCTTGTTATCGGTGCGAACGACACGGTTAACCCGGCAGCAATGGAAGATCCAAACAGCCCAATCGCTGGCATGCCAGTTCTTGAAGTATGGAATGCGAAAAACGTTATCGTATTCAAACGTTCAATGAACACAGGTTACGCTGGTGTTCAAAACCCGCTGTTCTTCAAAGAGAACACGGCGATGCTATTCGGTGACGCCAAAGAGAGTGTGGACGCTATCTCGAAAGCGATCTAATCGCATACTTCGAATGAATCAGGCCAGCATCTTGCTGGCCTTTTTTGTGCGAGAAAACAGCAATTAGCGCGACTTCTTGCATAGACTCTTACAAACTACTGACATTGTGAAATATTTTGGTGGTAACCTCATGCCATGCAAAAGTTTCTGATTGTTTTTCTTACCTTGCTTAGCTCACACGCTTGGGCAAATGTGTCGTTCCCTGAACAGCTCAGTGCGTTCAGGCTTTCGCTATTGGCTGAACGTCCGATCGCTACTTATGCATTAAATGCTATCCACAGCGAATACCCAAAAGCGCTGCTTGTCCCTGATAGCTTGCTCCCTCAATCAGCCAACTATCCGCTTAAAGATCTAAAACGTCTTTATCAATCCTCCGAAAAATGCAAAGGGCCTTGGCCTGTGAGCCCTCTGGTCACCGATCCATTGGTGTTTACCCGAGCGATGTGTTTCAACACTCAACTGCCTTCGGTGTGGTTCTCCCGTTCTAACCTCATTCATCCGGGGGGAGGCAGTTACGCGGCAAAGTATGTTGAAAAATTCCCGGACCGCCGCGATGAGTTACTTCGCTTTTTTCACATCAAAGAACGGTTGTTATCACCACCTGAAACCTTGCTTGGCCGTTTGCAGCGTATGCCAGAAAATGGCATCAATGCGCTGAATGGCGGGGCAGAGTCCATTCTTTCAGGCGATGATTTGTGGCTTAGGGAAGGTAGCCAATACAAGGTTTATAGCTCGGATGTATGGTTACCCCTGCTTGAAAAACAACACCTGCTTGCCTCTTCGATTGACGACAATGGGTTCTGTTTATCCCGCATTGGTAATGTGTGTTGGAATCAGAAGCAAGCGCCCTCATATTGGTCACAGTTGGTTGTGATTCTTGCTGTCATCAACTTGCTCTGGATTGCTGGCTGGGTGTTTAACCGGTGGACGGTAAAAAGACGCCTGATGCAAGAAAGAATGCTGGTACTTCAAATCCTGACACATGAACTGCGCACGCCGATCGCGAGTCTGGGCATGACGGTAGAAGGTTTCCGCAGAAAATTCGACAGTCTGCCAGAGCCTCTTTATGATGAGTTTCGTCGCCTTTGTGAAGATTCTATGCGTCTGAAACAATTGGCCGAGGCAAGCAAAGATTACCTGCAGTCAAACCAGCAGCAACTTGTCAGAGAGAGCATTCCTTCCTTGAAAGATTGGCTTGGTTACCTCTGTGAAGAACGTCAGGTAGAATTGCAGGTCAAAGAAGATGGACCGATAGCGGTCAACATATACTGGTTGACGACATCGCTCGACAACCTTATAAGCAATGCCAAAAAATACGGGAAAACGCCCGTCGTGGTGTTTGCCGAAATTAATAACGGTCAGCTCGCTATCCGAGTGCAGGATCAGGGAAGATTGACCGCAAAAGACTGGAAAACAATTCGAAAACCTTTTGTCAGCGAAAAAGGCCTCGGGCTTGGTCTGACAATTGTTGAAGCAATGATAGAAAGGATGGGGGGCAGGCTGACATTGTCTGGGCCGCCAACCACATTTACTTTGGAGATACCTTGTGACCCAACAAACGACTCTGTTGCTGGTTGAGGATGATGCTAACCTGGCGGATGGTCTTCTCGCCAGCTTGGAACAAAACGGATACAAATGCTTGTACGCAGATTGTGCAAGTAAAGTTGAAGCGCTTTGGGCGCAGGCTGATCTTGTAGTTTTGGATCGTCAACTACCGGAAGGCGATTCTATGGAATGGCTACCGGCATGGAAAAAAATTAAAGATGTGCCGATCATTATGCTGACAGCGATGGTGTCGGTTCGTGATCGTGTTGGTGGCCTTGATTCAGGCGCGACCGACTACATGACTAAACCTTTTGCAGAAGCAGAACTGCTGGCGCGAATTCGTGTGCATCTTCGCCGTCCTATTACTGAAGGGGAAAGTGTAGCTGACGACATTGCGGTCGGTAAGCTGAGAATTAATCTCTCTACGCGCTCAGTTATTTGCTCTGAAAGTGAAGTTATCCTGACCCGTACTGAATTTGATTTACTGGCTTTTCTGGCAAAAAATGCAGGCCGAGTGTTCACTCGTGATGAGCTTCTGGATCAGGTTTGGGGTTATAACCATTACCCAACGACTCGTACGGTTGATACGCATGTGTTGCAGCTCCGCCAAAAGTTGCCCGAGGTAGAGATCGAAACACTGCGTGGTGTTGGTTACCGGATGAAAATGCACTGATGAAGCAGGCGGTATATCTCTTTCTATTCCTAATGCTTCCATTTGGAAGCTCTGCTGCGTGGTTCAGTGGTTCAGACGCGCTCACGTCTGCCCACCAGCGCTTGCTTGAAGGGAATACCGCCCAAAGCTTTGAAGCCATGATTGAAGCTTGGCAACAGGAAAAAACGGATACTGAACAAAGGCACCTGACTGAGTTATTGTCTCTTGCAATCAGCGAGGATTGCGGCAGAAGTTTAAGTACTTTGTCGTTACCGAAATGGCTTCAAGCGGTTGTCATTCGTCGTGAAACGGTGCAGACACCGAACAGGGTCTACTATCAGTTTTCTATCTATGGCTCGTCAGATTCTGGCGTCGCTAACGTCACCTTTTCGGAGTGGCCTGATACTAAACTGGTGGTCTCGAATCTAACCCCGGACAACGCTAACCGTTTCAAACTGGATATAGAAGGGCTCTCTGGTGCTGTTCATGCTGGTCTTTATAAGCTTGAACTCACGTCAACCGACGGTGAGAGTTGGTCTTCCTGGGTGCTGGTGTCACAGCCTGAGCCCATTCAGAAAATCAGTTGGAAAGACAGTCGTAGCTGGCGGATCGCACCGCCGACAGACTTAAAAAGCACCTGTCCGAGACCTTTCTTGTCGATGAATCTCTATCAAACCGACGTGGGGCAGGATGCACCTATATGGTCTGATGAAAAGGACAAAAACCTTCCTACCTCATTGCCAGTGATTGATGTCCCGAACGGACAATATTGGTTCTCTGTCGCGCTGATAGAAAGGCGGTGGCAGGGTGCAATTTTGTTCGAGGATGTTCAAAGAATCGCCAGATTTATTGATTTGCCTGATATTGATCTCAGAGAACTTTCTTTAAAACCCAATCAAGAATAGGTTTCTTAACTTTATTTCTTTGATCTTCTATCAATAAAACAACACACAGTTTTGAGTGTTGTCACACCTTCAAGAATTGTCTCTTTATTGCTAATTGGCTTCTACTACGATTTGTAGAGAAAGTAGACACAATGCCGTTTTTGAGTACACATGCTCACAGTGTCTCCCGCCTTTGAACCATTGAGATGGAATTCTTGCCATGAAAAAGAGCTTACTTGCACTCAGCATTGCGCTGACTTCCTTGCCTGCGCTGTCTGCTAACTACAGTATTGATACCCGAATTGATGCAATGGGTGGTGCTGGTACGGCCGCCGCGGATTATCTTTCTGCTGGCTTTCATAACCCTGCACTGGTTGCGATGGATCCAGATAGCGCATTCGGTGTGCTTTTCCCCGTTATTGGTATTCAGGTTCGCGACCCTGATGAACTGGTAGACGCCATGGAAGATTTTGGGGATGTGTATGACACTTTTACCAGCGATCCTACGAATACGAGTAACCGTGATAATGCTGCGAATGCATTGAGCAACCTCAACAATAAGTTGGCTTACCTCAGCGGCGGAATTGGCGGAGCCATTGCGGTTCCAACTTCCACGATTTCGGGCAACTTCTTTGTCAAAGGCTATACGGAAGCCATTGTTATGCCTGAGGTCTCACAGGCTGATATTGATGCCATTAGCGGAACGACAGGCCCTGGTAATGTACCTTCCTCATTGACGTCGAAAGGTCGCGTTCTAGCATTCGGTGTTGTTGATGTAGGTTTGGCTCTGGCGGGTAACCTTGAACTTGCAGGTCAGCGTATTGCTGTCGGTGTGACACCTAAATCCCAGCAGTATTATACCTACCACTATGAAGTTGACATCAATAACTTCGAAGGGGACGATTGGGATTCAGATGCTAACCGTACCGAAGAAAGTGCGTTTAACGTAGATCTAGGTGCAGCATGGCAAACAGGACCTTTCCGTGTTGGTTTTGCAGCAAAAAACCTGATTTCACAGGAAATTAAAACCGTAAATTACACCCGTGATTACACCTATCATATTGAGCCCCTCTATACTGTTGGCGGTGCTTTTGTAACAGATCTCTTTGTCGCGGCGATTGATGTGGACTTGAACGAACAGAAGCGTTTTTCTGCATCAAGTGGGCCCGCGATTGTGGACAATACACAATTAGTGCGCCTCGGTGCTGAGTTTAATGCGTTCGGTTGGGCTCAACTCAGAGCAGGGTACATCAACGATTTGGAAGACACCTTGGATGGTACAGTAACGCTCGGCCTTGGCTTATCGCCATTCAATACCGTTCATTTTGATCTGGCTGCCCAGCTCATTGATAGCAATAGCTATGGCGGTTCTGCACAACTGGCATTTACCTTCTAAGGTAATTGGCAGTAGAATGTGCGACTTCTGAAACAGAGTGATTTCGAGGTCGACAATGAACGGTATGCCAACACTGAGCCATGCTGAACAACAAGAAGCAGCCGAGCGTATTCACGCTTTAATGGCACAGGGCATGAGCAGCGGTGAGGCCATCATGTTAGTGGCCAATGAGATTCGCGAGCGAGAAGCGTCGAAAAAAGATGATTAATGTGAAAGCGGCCAATAAATGGCCGTTTTCTTTTTCTGGCTTGACGTTATCCTAGAGGTAAGATTTTTAACCATATTTTCTATATGGGAATAAGCAAGTTAGAGGAGCGACGTTGAACGATCGGTTAATGCTGGCAAAGACATTCGCTCGTGCGCGTCACGAAGGGCAACGTTACGGAGAGTTTCCGTACCACGTGCATTTAGATGATGTAGAAAAACTGGCACAACCGTTTGGGATCAACGCAATGATCGTGGCTCAACTGCACGATGTGCTGGAAGATACAACGACGAGTGTTGATGAGTTAGTCCAAGATTTTGGTGATAAGATTGCGTTGTCTGTCAGTTACCTTACGGATCCGGTCGCGGGTGACAGAGGAGAGAAAAAGCGACAACTCAATCAACGTTTTCTCCAACTTGATGAGACCGATGAAGCCGCGAAACTAGCATTGATCGTCAAAGCTTGCGATCGATTATCCAATGTCAAAGCCTGCCGGCTTTTTCATCCGGAAAAATTCGTGATGTATCAGAAGGAACATTCTGAATTTCGCAAAGCTGCCTATCGATATGGCTTGTGTGAAATGATTTGGTGGGAACTGGATATGCTGATTGAAGTTGGGGACAAGATAGCCCGATATTAAATCTCATACCAATCACAGTAAGTAGGTGATCAGAAATAGCGCAGGAAAAATGCTCGAG
>NZ_LASY01000086.1:0-15299 GCF_000973155.1 Grimontia sp. AD028
ATGCCAGGCGACAACATCCAAATGGTTGTTGAGCTGATTGCACCAATCGCGATGGACGAAGGCCTGCGCTTCGCTATCCGTGAAGGTGGCCGTACCGTAGGTGCGGGTGTTGTTGCTAAGATCCTGGCTTAATTCTTATTAAGCTTTGATTAGCACAATGCTAGAAAAAGGACGCTTCGGCGTCCTTTTTCATTTCTGACGACCGCAGACATCTCCTTAGCATCACCTGCCTGTGATATTCCTTCAAAACTTGTCTTCGTTGTTTTCTTTTATTCTTCGCTAATCAATCGAAGAAACGAATTGGTAATGCTAACAATTCTCGTTTATATTGTTTATTAGATTAGTAGAGGAAGATACAAAGATGTACGTTTGTCTGTGCCATGGAATTTCTGATAAAACACTGAAAAAACTTGCTTATGAGCAAGGGGTTGATGATATCCGTGAAATCAGAAAATTGACGCCTCTTGGCTCGCAGTGTGGCAAATGTATACGTCCTGCGAAGGAAATCCTTCAAGAAGCAGCGTTAAATCCTCTCTACAAGAAAGTTGGCTAAGTGCCTCTTGTCTAATATCTGACATTGACCACACTTCATTCGGTTCTACTTTTAATAGATGCCGAAAAGAGGAGTGCGCGATATGAAATCAGATCCAAAAATCATCCAACATCTCAACAAAATTCTGGGCAACGAACTTGTTGCTATCAATCAGTATTTCCTTCATGCCCGAATGTACAAGGACTGGGGATTGAAAGCGATTGCTGATAAAGAATACGAAGAGTCTATCGATGAGATGAAACATGCGGATGATTTGATAGAGCGTATCCTTTTCCTCGAAGGCATACCTAACCTGCAAGATCTGGGTAAATTGCGCATAGGTGAAGATACCAAAGAAATGCTAGAGTGCGATTTAGCGTTGGAAATGGATGCTATTCCTGATCTGCGTGATGCCATTGAATACGCTGAGAGTGTGCGTGATTATGTTTCGCGCGACCTGTTCCAGGATATTCTGGAAGAGGAAGAAGAACATGTTGATTGGCTGGAAACTCAGCTGGGACTTATCGATAAAGTAGGTATCCAGAATTACAATCAAGCGCAAATGATTGAATGTGATGACTCTTGAGCAAGATTTTGAATGAGGATAAAGGGAGCCCAAAAGAGGCTCCTTTTTTGTACCTACGCCAAAGCCAGAGACCGCAGTTTTACTCGCTTATCTAACGCCTGATTATTTTTTAAACGCCACTTGCAAAGCAAATTGTGATCTGTATAATGCCCGCACTGCCTGAGACATTTGCTCTCAAGCGTGCAGTTGTGAACCAATGAGCACAGGAGGAAGACCCATCGTTGTAGGCTCAGCCTGATGAGGTCGGTAATGTATACTCCGCTTATGTTCGCAGTCATATAAAATGGCTGACAATGTACCAGATATTGGTACTACGGTTTCACATAAATCAATCGACATTCCCTTATCTAGATAAGGTTGAGTGGCGATATTGTTTGTGTAATTTTTTAATTTGGAGCTCTGTCTAATGCAGAACCAACGTATCCGTATCCGCCTGAAGGCTTTCGATCACCGTTTGATCGATCAGTCTACTGCGGAAATCGTTGAAACCGCTAAGCGCACTGGTGCGCAGGTGAAGGGTCCAATCCCTCTGCCAACTCGCAAAGAGCGCTTCACCGTTCTTATCTCTCCGCACGTAAACAAAGATGCACGTGACCAGTACGAAATCCGTACTCACAAGCGTCTGATCGACATCGTTGAGCCAACAGATAAAACTGTTGACGCTCTGATGCGTCTTGACCTTGCTGCGGGCGTTGATGTTCAAATCAGCCTGGGTTAAGAGGGGAGTTAATAATGATTGGTCTAGTCGGTCGTAAAGTGGGCATGACTCGCATCTTCACTGAAGAAGGCGTTTCTATCCCTGTAACCGTTGTAGAAGTAGAAACTAACCGTGTTACTCAGGTACGTACTCCTGAAGTAGATGGTTACTCTGCTATCCAAGTAACTTCAGGCGCTAAGAAAGCAAGCCGCGTAACTAAGCCAGAAGCTGGTCACTTTGCGAAAGCAGGTGTTGAAGCTGGCCGCGGTCTGTGGGAATTCCGTCTGGAAAACGGCGAAGATTTCGAAGTAGGCGCTGAGCTGAACGTAGATCTGTTCGCTGAAATCAAAAAAGTAGACGTTACTGGCACATCTAAAGGTAAGGGCTTCCAAGGCGCTGTTAAGCGTTGGAACTTCCGTACTCAAGATATGACCCACGGTAACTCCTTGTCTCACCGTGCTCCTGGTTCTATCGGTCAATGTCAGACTCCAGGTCGCGTATTCAAAGGCAAGAAAATGGCAGGTCACATGGGTGCAGAGCAGGTAACTACTCAAAACCTTGAGATCGTACGTGTTGACGCTGAGCGCAAACTGCTTCTTATCAAAGGTGCAGTACCAGGTGCGACTGGCAGCAACGTGATCGTTAAACCAGCCGTTAAAGCGTAACGTCGAGGAGATAGTAATGGAATTGGTAGTAAAAGGCGCTGACGCGCTGACTGTTTCCGAAACTACCTTCGGGCGTGAGTTCAACGAAGCTCTGGTTCACCAAGTAGTAGTTGCATACGCAGCTGGTGCCCGTCAAGGTACTCGTGCGCAAAAGACTCGTTCAGACGTATCAGGTGGCGGTGCTAAGCCATGGCGTCAGAAGGGTACTGGTCGCGCTCGTGCAGGTACAATCCGTAGCCCAATCTGGCGCTCGGGTGGTGTAACTTTCGCTGCGCGTCCTCAGGACCACAGCCAGAAAGTTAACAAGAAAATGTACCGTGGTGCTATTAAAAGCATCCTGTCTGAGCTGGTTCGTCAAGAGCGTCTGATCGTTGTTGATAACTTCTCAGTAGAAGCACCAAAAACTAAAGAGCTGATCGCTAAGCTGAAAGAGCTTGAGCTGTCTGAAGCTCTGATCGTAACTGCAGAAGTTGATGAGAACCTGTTCTTGGCAGCGCGCAACCTGTACAAGGTTGATGTTCGCGATGCAGCAGGCATTGACCCAGTTAGCCTGATCGCTTTCGACAAAGTAGTTATGACTGCAGCTGCAGTTAAGCAAGTTGAGGAGATGCTGGGATGATCACTGAAGAGCGTATCCTGAAAGTTCTGCGTGCTCCGCACATCTCTGAAAAAGCAACCATGGCTGCTGAAAACGGTAACACTATCGTTTTCAAAGTAGCGATGACTGCGACTAAGAGAGAGATCAAAGCAGCAGTTGAGAAACTGTTCGAAGTTGAAGTGAAGTCTGTAAATACTCTTATCACTAAGGGTAAGACCAAACGTCAAGGTATGCGCCAAGGCCGTCGTTCAGACGTGAAAAAAGCGTACGTTATCTTGAAAGAAGGTCAAGACATCGACTTCGCTGGCGGCGCTGAGTAAGACGGAGGAGTAACAGAAAATGGCAATTGTTAAATGTAAGCCTACTTCACCGGGTCGTCGTCACGTTGTTAAGATTGTAAACGCTGACCTGTACAAAGGTAAGCCTTACGCACCACTGCTGGAGAAAAACTCTAAGTCTGGTGGTCGTAACAACAACGGTCGTATCACTGTACGTCACATCGGTGGTGGTCATAAGCAACACTACCGTGTAATTGACTTCAAACGTACTAAAGACGGCATCCCAGCGAAAGTTGAGCGTCTGGAATACGATCCAAACCGTAGCGCGAACATCGCACTGGTTCTGTACGCAGACGGTGAGCGTCGTTACATCATTGCACCTAAAGGCCTGAAAGCTGGCGACCAGATCCAATCTGGTTCAGATGCTGCGATCAAAGTAGGCAACAGCCTGCCAATGCGCAACATCCCAGTAGGTTCTACAGTTCACAACGTTGAACTGAAGCCTGGTAAAGGTGCTCAGCTGGCTCGTTCAGCTGGTGCATACGCACAAATCGTAGCTCGCGATGGCGCATACGTAACTATTCGTCTGCGTTCTGGTGAGATGCGTAAAGTTCTTTCTGAAGGTCGTGCGACCATCGGTGAAGTTGGTAACGCAGAACACATGCTGCGTGAACTGGGTAAAGCAGGTGCTACTCGCTGGAAGGGCGTTCGTCCAACAGTACGTGGTGTTGCAATGAACCCAGTAGACCACCCACACGGTGGTGGTGAAGGTCGTACTTCGGGCGGTCGTCACCCAGTATCTCCTTGGGGTATGCCTACTAAAGGCTTCAAGACCCGTAAGAACAAACGTACCGACAAGTACATCGTACGTCGTCGTAACAAGTAATTTATATCAGAGGATAAGCCATGCCACGTTCTCTCAAGAAAGGTCCTTTTATTGACCTGCACTTGCTGAAGAAGGTAGAGAAAGCGTTGGAAAGCGGTGACAAGAAGCCTGTTAAGACTTGGTCCCGTCGTTCAATGATCATCCCTCAGATGATCGGTTTGACCATCGCTGTCCATAATGGTCGTCAGCACGTACCTGTTTTCATCACTGATGAGATGATCGGTCACAAGCTGGGCGAATTTGCACCAACACGTACTTATCGCGGCCACGCTGCTGATAAGAAAGCTAAGAAGCGTTAAGGAGTTAAGATATGGAAGCTATTGCTAAACATCGCTTTGCTCGTATTTCGCCTCAGAAAGCACGTTTGGTAGCAGACCAAGTGCGCGGTAAAAACGTTGCACAAGCAATTGAACTTCTGACTTTCAGCGACAAAAAAGCTGCTGATCTGATCAAGAAGGTGCTGGAGTCTGCAATTGCAAACGCTGAGCATAACGAAGGCGCAGACATCGATGATCTGTCTGTAGCAAAAATCTTCGTTGACGAAGGCCCAGTCATGAAGCGCATCATGCCTCGTGCAAAAGGCCGTGCCGATCGCATCTTGAAGCGTTCTAGCCACATCACTGTTGTTGTAGCAGACCGCTAAGAGACGAGGAGAGAAAGCAATGGGTCAAAAAGTACATCCTAATGGTATTCGTCTTGGCATCTGTAAGCCTTGGAATTCCACTTGGTTTGCTAACAGCCAAGATTTCGCTGACAACCTAGACGGCGACTTCAAGGTACGTCAGTTCCTGACTAAAGAACTGTCTAAAGCGTCTGTTTCTCGTATCGTTATCGAGCGTCCTGCGAAGAGCATCCGTGTGACTATCCACACTGCTCGCCCAGGCGTTGTTATCGGTAAGAAAGGCGAAGACGTAGAAAAACTGCGCGCTCGCGTTGCACAGCTGGCAGGTGTTCCTGCTCAAATCAACATCGCAGAAGTACGCAAGCCTGAGCTTGACGCACAACTGGTTGGTGACAGCATCGCGTCTCAGCTAGAGCGTCGTGTTATGTTCCGTCGCGCTATGAAGCGTGCGGTACAGAACGCAATGCGTCTGGGTGCCAAGGGTATCAAAGTGGAAGTAAGCGGCCGTCTTGGCGGTGCTGAAATCGCTCGTACCGAGTGGTACCGTGAAGGCCGTGTGCCACTGCACACTCTTCGTGCTGACATTGATTACGCAACTTCTTCGGCTCACACCACTTACGGTGTAATTGGTATTAAAGTTTGGATCTTCAAAGGTGAAGTTCTGGGCGGCATGCCAGTAGCAGAGCCACAGGCTGACAAGCCTAAGAAGCAGCGTAAAGGCCGTAAGTAAGGAGTCTATCGATGCTTCAACCAAAACGTACTAAGTTCCGCAAGACTCATAAGGGTCGTAACCGCGGTCTTGCTGCAGGTACTGACGTAAGCTTCGGTACCTTCGGCCTGAAAGCTGTTGGTCGTGGTCGTATCACTGCGCGTCAGATCGAAGCTGCACGTCGTGCTATGACTCGTCACATCAAGCGTCAGGGTCAAATCTGGATCCGTGTGTTCCCAGACAAGCCAATCACTACCAAACCTCTGGAAGTTCGTCAGGGTAAAGGTAAGGGTTCTGTGAGCTACTGGGTTGCACAAATCCAACCAGGTAAAGTCCTGTACGAGATGGATGGTGTTTCTGAAAGCCTTGCTCGCGAAGCATTCGAGCTGGCTTCTCGTAAACTACCTATCAAAACCACTTTCGTAACTAAGGCGGTGATGTGATGAAAGCACAAGAACTTCGCGAAAAGAGCGTAGAGCAGCTGAATGAAGAACTGCTGGGTCTGCTGCGTGAGCAATTCAACCTGCGCATGCAAGCGGCTACTGGTCAACTTCAGCAAACTCACACTCTGAAGAACGTTCGTCGCGATATCGCACGTGTTAAAACCGTTCTGAACCAGAAGGGCAACGCATAATGAGCGACAAAATCCGTACTCAACAAGGTCGTGTAATTAGCGACAAGATGGATAAATCTATCGTTGTTGCTATCGAACGCCAGGTGAAACACCCAATCTACGGTAAATTCATCAAGCGTACGACTAAACTGCACGCTCATGACGAAAACAACGAGTGCGCACAAGGCGATACCGTTGAGATCCGTGAGTGCCGTCCACTGTCTAAGACTAAGTCTTGGACTCTGGTACGCGTAGTTGAGAAAGCACGCCTGTAAGGCAAGCTTTCCAGCGATAAAAAACAAAGCGGCTCCCATTTCGGAGCCGTTTATTTTTTATCTACCCATCTTCAAAAAATAGTGTTATTATTCGCCGCCCTTGTAATGAGGCAGCCCGACCCGAGATGGGTCTAGATGTAATAACAGCGGAGCACTAACAATGATCCAAATGCAAAGTATGCTGGATGCAGCCGATAACTCCGGCGCTCGCAGCGTAATGTGTATTAAGGTGCTGGGTGGTTCACACCGTCGCTACGCCCATATCGGCGACGTCATCAAAGTTACCGTTAAAGATGCAATCCCACGCGGTAAAGTTAAAAAAGGTGATGTCCTGAAGGCGGTTGTAGTTCGCACCCGTAAAGGCGTTCGTCGTCCAGATGGCTCTGTCATTCGCTTCGACCGTAATGCTTGTGTATTGTTGAACAACACTACTGAGCAACCAGTCGGTACCCGTATCTTTGGTCCTGTGACACGCGAACTTCGTGGCGATAAGTTCATGAAGATTGTGTCTCTGGCGCCAGAAGTTCTGTAAGGAGCGGTTAAAATGGCAGCTAAAATCCGTCGTAACGACGAAGTTATCGTTCTTGCCGGTAAAGACAAAGGCAAGAAAGGTAAAGTAAGTAAGGTTCTGACCACTGGTAAAGTTATCGTTGAAGGTATCAACCTGGTTAAGAAACACCAGAAGCCTGTTCCGGCTCTGGGCATCCAAGGCGGCATCGTAGAAAAAGAAGCTGCAGTGGACGTTTCTAACGTTGCTATCTACAACGCGGCAACTGGTAAAGCAGACCGTGTAGGCTTCCGATTCGAAGACGGCAAAAAAGTTCGTTTCTTCAAATCGAATGGCGAAATTATTTAAGTAATTCTGGAGTAGTACACTATGGCGAAACTGCATGATTACTACAAAGAGACTGTTGTAAAAGAACTGGCTGAAAAGTTCGAATACAAGAGTATCATGCAAGTCCCAAGGATCGAAAAGATCACCCTGAACATGGGTGTGGGCGAAGCAATCAACGACAAAAAACTGCTTGAGAACGCAGCATCTGACCTGGCATCAATCACAGGTCAAAAGCCGCTGATCACTAAAGCACGTAAGTCTGTTGCTGGCTTCAAGATCCGTGAGGGCTACCCAATTGGCTGTAAAGTAACCCTGCGTGGCGAGCGTATGTGGGAATTCCTAGAGCGTCTGATTTCAATCGCTCTTCCACGTGTGCGTGACTTCCGTGGCGTTAGCTCGAAATCATTCGACGGTCGCGGTAACTATAGCATGGGCGTTCGTGAGCAAATCATCTTCCCAGAGATCGACTACGACAAAGTAGATCGTATCCGTGGTCTTGATATTACTATCACTACCACAGCGGCGACTGATGAGGAAGGTCAAGCTCTGCTGGCTGCCTTTAACTTCCCATTCCGTAAGTAAGGTGAAGGGTTACTGTAATGGCTAAGCAATCAATGAAAGCGCGTGAAGTAAAACGCGCGAAGCTGGTAGCAAAGTTCGCTGAGAAGCGTGCTGCACTGAAAGCTATCATCAAAAACGTTAACGCGTCTGAAGAAGAGCGTTGGGATGCAGTCCTGAAGCTTCAAACTCTACCGCGTGATTCTGCTAAGTCTCGTCAGCGTAACCGCTGTAACCAGACTGGTCGTCCACATGGCTACCTGCGCAAATTCGGCCTGAGCCGAATCAAGGTTCGTGAAGCTTGCATGAAAGGCGAGATTCCGGGTCTGCGTAAGGCGAGCTGGTAATTGAATCACGGGAGTAAAGACTTATGAGCATGCAAGATCCGATTTCGGATATGCTGACCCGCATCCGCAACGGTCAGGCAGCAACTAAAGTTGCTGTTAAGATGCCTTCGTCAAAGCTGAAAGTGGCAATTGCTGAGCTGCTGAAAGCTGAAGGTTATGTGGCTGACTACGCTGTTTCTGGCGAAGTTAAGCCTGAGCTGGAAGTTACTCTGAAGTACTTCGAAGCTAAACCAGTTATCGAGCAAATCCAACGTGTAAGCCGTCCAGGTCTGCGCATCTATAAGAAAAAAGATGAGCTGCCTTCTGTAATGGGTGGTCTGGGTATTGCTGTAGTATCAACTTCTAAAGGTTTGATGACCGACCGTGCAGCTCGCAAAGCGGGTCTGGGCGGCGAAATCATCTGCTACGTAGCGTAAGGAGTAGGAAATGTCTCGTGTTGCAAAAGCACCCGTAGTAATTCCTGCCGGCGTAGAGGTGAAACTGAACGGTCAGGAAATCACTGTTAAAGGTAGCAAGGGTGAACTGACCCGCGTTATCAACGACGCAGTGGAACTAAGCCAAGAAGACAACGCTGTGAAGTTCGCGCCACGCGAAGGTATTGCTAAAGCAAACGCTCAAGCAGGTACCGCACGTGCACTGGTGAACAACATGGTTGTTGGTGTTACTGAAGGCTATACCAAGAAACTGATCCTGAAAGGTGTTGGTTATCGTGCAGCAATGAAAGGTAACTCAGTCGCTCTGACTCTGGGTTTCTCTCACCCTGTTGAACATGAACTGCCTGCAGGTATCAAAGCAGAATGCCCAAGCCAAACTGAAATTGTTTTGACTGGTACAGACAAACAATTGGTTGGTCAAGTAGCTGCTGACATCCGCGCATACCGTCAGCCTGAGCCTTACAAAGGTAAAGGTGTTCGTTACGCTGACGAAGTTGTGCGTACTAAAGAAGCTAAGAAGAAGTAAGGTAACACTATGGATAAGAAAATTGCTCGTATCCGTCGTGCGACCCGAGCGCGTCGCAAGATTGCTGAACTGGGTGCGACTCGCCTAGTGGTACACCGTACTCCACGTCATGTGTACGCACAGGTTATCGCGGCAAATGGCTCCGAAGTAATCGCAGCTGCTTCTACCGTAGAAAAAGCGATCCGTGAGCAAGTGAAGAGCACCGGTAATAAAGAAGCCGCAGCAGCAGTAGGTAAAGCTATCGCTGAGCGTGCGAAGGAAAAAGGCATCGAATCTGTTGCTTTTGACCGTTCCGGTTTCCAATACCACGGCCGTGTGGCTGCACTGGCAGATGCTGCCCGTGAAGCTGGTCTGAAATTCTAAGGTAGGCGGAAAGATGGCTAACGATAAACAACAAAGTGATTTGCATGAGAAGCTGATTGCTGTTAACCGTGTTTCTAAGACGGTTAAAGGTGGTCGCATCTTCAGCTTCACCGCTCTGACTGTAGTTGGTGATGGCAATGGTCGTGTAGGTTTCGGTTACGGCAAAGCCCGTGAAGTACCTGCAGCGATCCAAAAATCAATGGAAAAAGCGCGCCGTAACATGGTTACCGTTGCGCTGAACGAAGGTACTCTTCACCACGCTGTTAAAGGCCGCCACACTGGTTCTAAAGTGTACATGCAGCCTGCATCAGAAGGTACGGGTATCATCGCAGGTGGTGCGATGCGTGCGGTTCTGGAAGTTGCGGGTGTTCGCAACGTTCTGGCAAAAGCATACGGTTCTACTAACCCAATCAACATCGTTCGTGCAACGATCGATGGCCTGGGTGGTATGAAGTCTCCAGAAATGGTAGCTGCTAAGCGCGGTCTGCCAGTTAACGAAATTCTGGGGTAATTCGACATGGCTAAAACTATCAAAGTAACTCAGACTCGTAGCTCAATCGGTCGTTTGCCGAAACATAAAGCTACCCTGCGTGGCTTGGGCCTACGTCGCATCAACCACACTGTTGAACTTGAAGATACTGCTTGCGTACGCGGCATGATCAATCAAGTTTACTACATGGTTAAAGTGGAGGAGTAATCACAATGCGTCTGAATACTCTATCTCCGGCTGCGGGTTCAAAGCCTTCTAAGAAGCGCGTTGGCCGTGGTATCGGTTCAGGCCTGGGCAAAACTGGTGGCCGTGGTCACAAAGGTCAGAAATCACGTTCAGGTGGTTCTGTACGCCCAGGTTTCGAAGGCGGTCAAATGCCTTTGAAACAGCGTCTGCCAAAATTTGGTTTTACTTCTCGCAAGAGCCTGACTGCAGCTGAAGTTCGCCTGAGCGAACTGGCTAAAGTTGAAGGTGACGTAGTAAGCCTTGAGACACTGAAAGCTGCAAACGTAATCACTAAAGACATCCGTACGGCGAAAATCGTACTGTCTGGTGAGATTGCACGCTCAGTGACTGTGAAAGGTCTTCGCGTTACTAAAGGCGCTCAAGCTGCAATCGAAGCTGCTGGCGGTAAAATCGAGGAATAATTAGCTCGAGGACGAGGTACAGATGGCAAAACAACCAGGACAAAATTTTAGTAGTGCAAAAGGTGGACTTGCGGAGCTGAAAAGCCGTCTACTCTTTGTGGTAGGTGCGTTGCTCGTATTCCGCGCCGGTTCTTTTGTGCCAATTCCTGGTATTGACGCTGCTGTACTTGCCGATCTGTTCGAACAGCAACAAGGTACCATCATTGAACTGTTTAACATGTTCTCTGGTGGTGCTCTTGAGCGTGCTTCTATCCTGGCGCTGGGCATCATGCCGTATATTTCGGCATCGATTATTGTCCAGCTGCTTACGGTAGTTCATCCAGCTTTGGCTGAGTTGAAGAAAGAAGGGGAGTCTGGCCGTCGTAAGATCAGTCAGTACACCCGCTACGGCACGCTGGTATTGGCAACCTTCCAAGCGATTGGTATCGCTACAGGCTTGCCAAGTATGATTCCGGGTCTGGTGGTAACTCCAGGCCTTGGCTTCTACTTTACTGCTGTTGTGAGCTTGGTCACTGGCACCATGTTCCTGATGTGGTTAGGTGAACAGATCACTGAGCGAGGTATCGGTAACGGTATATCCCTGATTATTTTCGCGGGTATCGTTGCAGGATTGCCATCCGCTATCGGACAAACAGCCGAGCAAGCGCGTCAAGGTGAATTGCACGTGCTTCTTCTTCTGTTGATTGCGGTAATTGCATTCGCAGTAATTGCATTCGTAGTGTTTGTAGAGCGTGGTCAACGTCGAATCGTTGTTAACTACGCGAAGCGTCAGCAAGGCCGTCGTGTCTTCGCTGCGCAAAGCACACACCTGCCATTGAAACTAAATATGGCAGGCGTAATTCCAGCGATTTTTGCATCAAGTATTATCCTGTTCCCAGGCACACTGGCTCAATGGTTTGGTCAGAGTGAACAGTTGGGCTGGTTGGCGGATGTGTCATTGGCACTGAGCCCTGGTCAACCACTGTATGTAATCCTTTATGCTGCTGCGATTATCTTCTTCTGTTTCTTCTACACGGCGTTGGTTTTCAACCCGCGTGAGACAGCAGACAATCTGAAGAAGTCTGGTGCATTCGTACCTGGTATTCGCCCGGGCGAGCAGACTGCGAAGTACATAGATAAAGTGATGACTCGACTGACATTAGCAGGCGCGTTGTATATCACATTTATCTGTCTGATCCCCGAGTTCATGATGATTGCTTGGAACGTACGCTTCTATTTTGGCGGAACTTCCCTACTTATCGTAGTCGTAGTAATCATGGACTTTATGGCTCAAGTTCAGACACATCTGATGTCTCAACAATATGAGTCCGTGTTGAAGAAAGCCAATCTGAAAGGCTACGGCCGCTAACAGATTGACATTTACGGAGTTTAGCAATGAAAGTTCGTGCTTCCGTTAAGAAAATCTGCCGTAACTGTAAAGTTATCAAGCGTAACGGTGTTGTTCGCGTGATTTGCAGTGAGCCAAAGCACAAGCAGCGCCAAGGCTAATAGCAGAATATTTTTCTTGCAAAATTTAGGCAGGCTGGCTACATTAGCCAGCCCACCTTTTGTGTGTGCAAAAGAAGTGGTATAGCCGCTGCGTATCCTAAACGGGCTCTGCAGCGGTTCTTCTTGATAAAGTACTAGGAGTGAATAGTGGCCCGTATTGCAGGCATTAACATTCCTGATCAGAAGCATGCTGTAATCGCACTGACTGCGATCTACGGTATCGGTAAAACCCGTTCAAAAGCTATCCTAGCTGAGACTGGTATTGCTGAAAGCACTAAGATCAGTGAACTAACTGAAGAGCAGATCGATCTACTGCGTGATGGCGTTGCCAAGTACACTGTAGAAGGTGATCTACGTCGTGAAGTTTCCATGAACATCAAGCGTCTGATGGACCTTGGTTGTTACCGCGGTTTGCGTCATCGTCGCAGCTTGCCACTACGTGGCCAGCGTACGAAGACCAATGCTCGTACCCGTAAGGGTCCGCGCAAGCCGATCAAGAAATAATCGGGGTAGGTAAAGTACTATGGCTAAACAACCAAATCGCGCACGTAAACGCGTACGCAAGCAAGTTGCTGACGGCGTAGCGCACATCCATGCGTCTTTCAACAACACAATCGTAACCATTACTGACCGTCAAGGTAACGCTCTAGCATGGGCTACTGCAGGTGGTTCTGGTTTCCGTGGTTCTCGTAAATCAACTCCGTTCGCTGCACAGGTTGCTGCTGAGCGTTGTGGTGAGATGGCTAAAGAATATGGCCTGAAGAACCTGGAAGTTATGGTTAAGGGCCCAGGTCCAGGTCGTGAATCTACTATTCGCGCACTGAACGCGGCTGGTTTCCGTATCACTAACATTGTTGATGCGACTCCAATCCCACATAACGGTTGTCGTCCACCTAAGAAACGTCGCGTATAACGCTGTTTCTTAGAATTCTGGAGAAAGATCATGGCAAGATATTTGGGTCCTAAGCTGAAGCTTAGCCGTCGCGAAGGTACTGACTTGTTCCTGAAGTCAGGCGTACGCGCGATTGATACCAAGTGTAAAATTGATAACGCCCCAGGCGTACACGGCGCACGTCGCGGCCGTCTGTCTGACTATGGCGTTCAGCTTCGTGAGAAGCAAAAAGTTCGTCGTATCTACGGCGTTCTGGAAAAACAATTCCGTAACTACTACAAAGAAGCTGCTCGCATCAAAGGCAACACAGGTGAAAACCTGCTGCAACTTCTTGAAGGTCGTCTAGATAACGTAGTTTACCGCATGGGCTTCGGCGCAACTCGCGCAGAATCACGTCAGCTGGTAAGCCACAAAGCGATCCTGGTAAACGGTAAAGTGGTTAACGTTCCTTCTTTCAAGGTAACGGCCAACGACGTTGTTAGCATTCGCGAGAAAGCTAAGAACCAAGCACGCATCAAAGCAGCTCTTGAAATTGCTGCTCAGCGCGAGCTGCCAACTTGGATCGAAGTAGACAGCAACAAAATGGAAGGCACTTTCAAGCGCCTGCCAGAGCGTTCAGATTTGTCTGCTGACATCAACGAACACCTGATCGTCGAGCTTTACTCTAAGTAAGGCTAAACTAAAGAGAGGACACAATGCAGGGTTCTGTAACAGAATTTCTTAAGCCGCGTCTGGTTGACATCGAACAAGTTAGCTCGACGCACGCAAAAGTAACTCTTGAGCCGCTAGAGCGTGGCTTTGGTCACACCCTAGGTAATGCTCTACGTCGCATCCTACTGTCGTCTATGCCTGGTTGTGCAGTGACAGAAGTAGAAATTGACGGCGTGTTGCACGAGTACAGCACCAAAGAGGGCGTACAGGAAGATATCCTGGAAATCCTGCTTAACCTTAAAGGTCTTGCCGTTAAGGTAGAGGGTAAAGATGAAGTTATCCTAACCCTGAATAAGTCTGGTGCAGGCCCTGTTGTTGCAGGCGACATCACCCACGACGGTGGTGTTGAGATTGCGAACCCAGAACACGTAATCTGCCACCTGACAGATTCAAATGCTGAAATCAGCATGCGAATCAAGGTAGAACGTGGTCGCGGCTACGTACCAGCGTCAGCGCGTATTCACACTGAAGAAGACGAGCGTCCAATCGGCCGTCTGCTTGTAGATGCAACGTTCAGCCCAGTAGACCGTATTGCTTACAATGTTGAAGCAGCACGTGTTGAACAGCGTACCGACCTCGACAAGCTGGTTATCGATATGGAGACTAACGGTACTCTTGATCCTGAGGAAGCTATCCGTCGTGCAGCAACTATTCTTGCTGAGCAACTGGACGCATTCGTAGATCTGCGTGATGTACGAGTTCCTGAAGAGAAAGAAGAGAAGCCAGAGTTCGATCCGATCCTACTGCGTCCTGTAGACGATCTTGAACTAACTGTTCGCTCTGCTAACTGTTTGAAAGCAGAAGCGATCCACTACATCGGTGATCTGGTACAGCGTACTGAGGTTGAGCTTCTTAAGACGCCAAACCTTGGTAAGAAGTCTTTGACTGAAATTAAAGACGTGCTGGCTTCACGTGGTCTGTCTCTGGGTATGCGCCTGGAAAACTGGCCGCCAGCATCAATCGCTGAAGATTAATCAGATTCTGATTACTTAGTTAGAAGGATTAGGTCATGCGCCATCGTAAGAGTGGTCGTCAACTCAATCGCAACAGCAGCCATCGCAAAGCGATGTTCAGCAACATGGCTAGCTCGCTGGTAACTCACGAAGTTATCAAAACTACTCTGCCTAAGGCAAAAGAGCTGCGTCGCGTAATTGAGCCATTGATTACCCTAGCAAAGAACGACAGTGTTGCTAACCGTCGTCTTGCATTCGCTCGTACTCGTAACGACGAAGTTGTAGCGAAGCTGTTCAACGAACTGGGTCCACGTTTTGCCTCTCGTGCAGGCGGTTACACTCGCATTCTGAAATGCGGTGTACGTGCCGGCGATAAAGCCCCTATGGCTTACATCGAGTTGGTAGATCGTCCAGAGACAGCTGCAGAAGAAGCAGCTGAGTAATCTCTCGGTTCGTTCAAATAAGAAGCCAGGCTTTTAGCCTGGCTTTTTATTTATCTACTCATTCATAAAACAGCCTACGCCCCATTTCTTTCTTTATAACTCTTGACGTTAAGGCTTCAGTAAAACAGTCTTTCTACTTCTACTTCTACTT
>NZ_LASY01000087.1:0-6137 GCF_000973155.1 Grimontia sp. AD028
GCTACACATCGAAGCCTCTGCCTTGCATAAAACCCCCACAAACTGCTGCAAAAATCATCACCAAAGGTCAACAGCCCCTTAGAAAATTCAACCGGGTGAGCGCTGCATTTCTGCAGTAACTGAGGTAATCTTTGCCAATACGAATTTTGAAGGTATCCAGGCTCTTGCTTCTGGGTATTGTTGGGGTTGAATAGGGAGAGTTCATGTCATCAGGAAAACTGAATACCACGTTGGTGTCTGCGGGGCGAAAATCTGAGTACTGCAAAGGCAGTGTTAACAGTGTGATTCAGCGTGCTTCATCAATTGTTTTTGATTCTGTGGCGCAGAAGAAAGTGGCGACAAAACATCGTGGGGAACGTGAGTTATTCTACGGACGCCGTGGCACATTGACGCACTTTGCCTTTCAGGATGCCATGACTGAGCTGGAAGGTGGCGCAGGTTGTGTGCTCTATCCTTGTGGCGCAGCAGCCATTGCCAACAGCATGCTCTCTTTTGTCAAAACCGGTGACCACGTTTTGATGACGGGTGGCGCTTATGAGCCAACCCAGGCCTTCTGTAACACCATTCTTGCCGACATGGGGGTTTCCACCACTTACTACGACCCGATGAAAGGTGCTGAAATTGGCGCTTTGGTGAAACCGGAAACCTCAGTGGTCTTTCTGGAATCACCAAGCTCGATCACTATGGAAGTGCCCGACATCCCAGCCATTGTAAAAGCGGTACGTGCGGTGAACCCTGACGCGGTGATCATGATTGATAACACCTGGGCAGCTGGCATTCTGTTTAAAGCGCTTGAGCATGATATTGATATCTCTATTCAAGCGGGTACCAAATACATTGTTGGGCACTCTGACGCCATGATTGGTACAGCGGTCGCTAATGCACGCACTTGGGAGCGTCTGCGCGAGCGCTCTTACTTGATGGGACAAATGGTTGATGCGGATACCGCATACATGGCATCCCGTGGTTTGCGTACTTTGGGAGTGCGCTTGAAACAGCATCAGGAGAACAGTATTGCAGTCGCTAACTGGCTGAGTGCGCGACCTGAGGTGGCACGTGTCAATCATCCTGCTTTGGCTGAAAGTGTGGGACACGAAAACTATCAGCGCGATTTCAGTGGCAGTTGTGGCCTGTTCTCTTTCGTGCTGAAAGAGAAATTGACTGACGAGCAGATTGCGAATTATCTGGATAACTTTACGCACTTTAGCATGGCCTATTCGTGGGGCGGCTACGAGTCTCTGGTGCTGGCGAACCAGCCAGAAGAACTGAATGCCATTCGTCCAGTTGGCCCGGTTGATTTCAGCGGCACCTTGGTTCGTCTGCATATTGGTCTTGAAGATGTAGAAGATTTGATTGAGGATTTGGAAGCTGGCTTTGAACGCTTAAAGTAAATCGGACTTCGGTGAGAAATAAAAAACGGCGCATCAAGCGCCGTTTGTGTTTTTAGCCTTTTAGGTTCGGCACAGATTCATAGTGCTCAACCGTCGGGAAGGGATCGTAGAAATGATGCAGCAAGGCTTTCCAATCCTGATACCCTTCGGATTGCCGGAATCCTTCTGTGTGGTCTTCCAGAGTTTCCCAGTTCACCAGCAGTATGTAACGGTTTGCCTTTTCCATACATCGACGGACTTCATGGCTGATGTAACCCTTCTGCGCTGCGATAATGGTCTGCGCTTTGGCGAATGCGGTTTCGAATTCCATTTCCTGTCCGGGAATGACATTTAATATCGCAACTTCCAGAATCATCTTCGTTCCTTGAATGTAAACATTTAGTCAGAGCTTACTGACCTTTCGCCATCAGCATTTTTAGCGTGTCGGCCAGTTCCTCGGCACTTTGATGCGCACTGGTATTCACCACATATTTGCCATTAACCAGAAACGTCGGTACCGATCTGATTTCTGATTCCACCGTGATCTGATCAGCGCGCTCCATATCTGCGAACAGTGCTTCTTGTTGCGCTTCGGTCATGTCAAAAGGGCTGACCAGATTGTATTGCGCGAACAGTGAACTCAGGATGGCTTTGTTCTTTTCCGCGTCATCAGACTGATCTTCCTGCACAAACTTGAACAGGGCTTCGGTCAAACCTTCTGGTGGTGTGCCGTCAATTTGACTCATGGCGGAATAGTAAATCATTGCCGCGAAGGTGGCGTTTTCATTGAAGGTGACATGCGCTTTTCCAATTTTTACATCAGCGGCAGCTTCAATCGCAGGAATGGCCGCTTCCATTGAACGGCAGTGGCCGCATGACAAGCTGAAGACTTCGGTGACTGCTGGCAGATTTTCTACAGTCACAGGCGTTGCTAGCGTAGTGTACTTGTCGTTTTGTGGCGCTTCATCGCTGCAGGCGGAGATTGTCAGTGCTGCAAACAATGGAAGAAGGAAACGCTTGAGGTTCATAAAACTTAATCACTATTTTTAGCGAATTCATGTTCGCGATGGATGAATTTTTTGGAAACGTGAGTATATACCCAAATAACTTGAATGCGAGCTCCTTGAAGTTTCTAAAATGAGTAAAAGCTAGATAAAAAAATGCCAGCCGGAGGGCGGCTGGCAATGAGCGCAAGGCTCTTGGGCTTCTTTTTATTTAGTCGATGATCATCTTGCTCTGCATCACCATTGCGTCAATAACCGAAGAGCTGATTTGCTCCGAGGTCATCCCGGTAATGTCTACGCTGTAGGCATCGGCCATGTCTTCCATGCTCATGTTGTCGAACACGACCTGCTGATCAATGTTGCCATCACCTTGTGAGGAGATATTCAACATGGCGTGGCCCTCACCATCGTCACTGAACGACAGGTATTCTCCGAGTGAATCTGCAGTTTCGTTATTCAACAAATCAGAGAGATTAATGGCATCCTGCTGAGTATCGAAATCAGCAATATGGTCAACGGCTGGTTCGCTGACCGTGCCTTGATCACCACGCAGGAATGCATAGGTGTCCGACCCTGCGCCACCGGCTAATAAATCGTTGCCTTGTCCACCGAAGATCAGGTCATCTCCTAATCCGCCATCGATAATGTCATTTCCCGCATTGCCGTAAATGACATCATCGCCACTGTTGCCGAGTAATACATCCACTTCACTACTACCAGCTATGCGATCATTTCCATCACTACCAGAGAAGGTGACATCATCTAGCGCAATCACGTCATCGAGTGTATCGCTTACACCGTTTAGCGACGCATTGTTGACTGCTGATTCTGAGCCACCGATGGTGACATTAACCTGAGTTTGCATACCATTTGTGGCGGTGAGACTGATGACCTCAGTAACAGTATCATGCTCTCCTAATGCTGGTGTTGAGTGGGGGTCGAGTGTGTAAGTCCAAGCACCGTCGGTTAATATCAGTGAGCCATATTGGCCGTTTACTGTGGTGTCAGCAAATTCAGGTTGTGAATCATTCGCATCCAAATCAACGATAGAAAGCACACCTGTTGCTTCGAGCGTTGCACCAGAAAAATCAGTGAAGTCGGAATATGACATCGACCTTGGCTGATTAGGCGTATCACGCAGGTAATCCATGGTGAGTCCAGGAGTGATTTGCGGACCGTCTATCTGCACAATCACGCGGCCTTGTTCATTGGAGTCGTACTTAAAGCTACCGTCACCATCAAGGTCGACATCAAACACGGCGAAGGAATAAATATTCCCTGCTGAGTCTTGATAATCGAGTTGATAGTCGTAGGTGGCGGTGTACTGAACACCATTGATTTCAACTTTTTGACTCGAATCCTGAACGTACTCGTTCGAATAATTGTCGCCGTCTACCGTGGCGTCATTATCATAGAAACGGATGGTTGAGCCGGAGTCGTTGAACTGGAATGTCGGCTCATTACCGTAGTACTGCATGTCGCCACCCGAGAAGGTGTAACCTTCATTGAGGACGAATGCATTGCCAATATCCACAAATTCACTGGTGACCGAGTCCGGTGCCACAATGGCTGCGGTGTTGGTGCCGACCACGAACGGATCATCATTGGTTCCCGTGATAGAAACATTAATGTTTTGCACCGTGCCATCCGTTGCCGTCAGCGTGATGGTGTCGGTGACATAGTCGGAGCTGGACAGAACTTCTGCTTTCACGTCATCCAGCTCGTAAGTCCAGACACCGTCAGTTAAAGTGAGCGTGCCATAGTCCCCCTGAATCGTGGTGTTCAGGAACTCTGGCGTATCATCAGCATCTGGGTCACTAATGGCAATATTTCCACTAACAGTGACTTTGTCGCCGTAATCGCCTTCGGTCACTGCACCACTGAATACGCCAGTGACAATTGGCGCATCATCTGTACCCTGTATAGCAATTACAATCTCATGTTGTCCGCCTTCAGAGTCAGTAATGACGATGGTTTCCAGAGTCTCTTCATCGATTTGCTGTGCTTTGCTTTCATCGAAGGTGTACGTCCAGTTGCCGTTGGTCAGCACAAGCGTACCGAACTCACCTTGAACTGTGGTGTTCGGTAGAGTCGGTGTGTCGCCGCTATCAACGTCTGATACGCCGATTGAGCCGCTGGCTGAGATAGGCTGGTCTTGTTGCTGCGTGGCGGTGACGTAGAAAGCGACATCGTTGAAATCTCGGTCGCCGCCGCCTACAAGATCTTCCCATCCGGAGTATGTACCTGAGTTAATCTCATAATCGAAGTCACTGCCGTTTTTCGATGATTCAGACACAAATGTCGTGCCTGATGCTCCACCTTGATAGGCTGTTACTCCACCGCTTCCGAAGCTCAGACTTACACTACCGACATTAAAGCCTTTGCTGTCTCCGTCAGGGATGAGGAACAGCCCCACTTTTTCACCGCCAGCGGTATTGATGTTTACGCTTGAGTTGTTAACCGAATGCGCGTTATCAAAGATGATTGCGGAACGTACTACGTTACCACTGCCATCCATCACGTAGTAACCGACACTATTGCTGTAGCCGGCACTGGATGAAATGTTGTTCATGTTTAGATAGAGATTATCACCTTCGCTCACATCCCAAGTACCGTCATAGTTACGGCCAAGAGTAACGTTTTGTGTCGTTGCTGTGGTGTTGGTGATAGTGCCTGTGGTGTCGCCGGAAAGCACAGCAGCATCATCGCTACCAGTGATGTTCACCACTATCTCCTGCGTCGAACCGTCTGAAGCCTCAACAGTAAAGGTATCTGTTACGTTCTGGCCTTCGTTGAGGCTATCTACTTTGCTGTTGTCGAGCGTATACGTCCATTCGCCGTCAACAAGCGAGAGTGAGCCATAGGTTCCCGATTGATTACTGTCTGGAATTGTGACGTTGTCATTATCAATATCGCTAACCGAGAGTTTGCCACTGGTTGTAATCGCGTCACCTGCATCACCTTCAGTCACGCTACCGGAAGTAGTGCCTGAGATGAATGACGCATCATCAGCACCTGTCACCGTAATGACGATGTCCTGAGTGGTACCATCTGTCGCTGTCAGCGTTATGACATCCTCAACTTGCTGCCCTTCACTGAGTGATTGTGCTGCATCACTCAAAGTGTAAGTCCATTCACCATCAACCAAAGATAATGAGCCGTACTGGCCTGCTACTGTCGTATTGGCAAAGCTTGGTGTGTCGTTGGTATCTACATCTGTAATCGACAGGGTGCCGCTGACTGTTTGAGATTGCGAATCTTCGGAGATTTGTGCGGAGAGATCACCCGTTACTTCAGCCGGATCATCGGTACCCGTGACCGTGATAGTGATGTCCTGTTGAGTGCCGTCGGTGGCGGTCAGGGTGATCACATCCTGCGCGGTTTGATCTTCACCCAGGCTCTGAGACTTGGTTTCATCCAGTGTGTAAGTCCAGTTGCCATCGACCAATTCGAGCGTGCCGTAAGTGCCTTCCACCGTGGTGTTCTCAAACACTGTGGTGTCACCGCCGTCGACATCCACCACATCCAGCGAACCAGAGGTGGTGATGAGAGACTCGCCAATTTCCAGTTTCACCGTGGCGGTATTGCCATCGGCATCCACCAGGTAGTAGCTGCCGTCGGCGGTTTGGACGATAACCGGCGGGGTGTTGTCATTTTCTATGGAGGCGACATTACCCTGATGTACCAGCGAGCCTTCGCTGTTAATGGTGTAGAGGTCGACACCACCATCCGGGTTCGGCGCGACGAAAACAGGCTCACCGTC
>NZ_LASY01000088.1:0-19983 GCF_000973155.1 Grimontia sp. AD028
CAACGCAGTTATCGAGCATTTTAACCAGCTAGGATGAGCAGATATTTACTACGATTGGTATTAACCGCGGTGCGTGGTGTCATTCGCCTGACGAAGCAGGTTCTGACTTTCTTTCATAAAGCGCGGAGCAAAGTCGCCGAACCAGTTTTCCACCTGACTAAACGCCTGAACAAAGCCTTCTTTGTCTTGCTTGTCGAGCAGGTTAATCGCCTCGCCAAAACGTGCGTGGAAACGCTTAATCATGTCGATATTTTGCGTCGAGGACATAATGATATCCCCGTAAAGCTGGGCGTCCTGAGCAAACAATCGGCCTACCATCGCCAGTTCAAGGCGGTATATTGGCGAGCTAAGCGCTGTAAGCTGCTCCAGATTCGGGTTCTCCTCCGCCAGATGCAGACCATACACGAACGAAGTGAAGTGGCGTAACGCTTGGATCAGCGTCATCCCCTGATCATGCTCAATCGCGCTGATACGGTGCAAACTCGCTCCCCAGATGCGGAATTGCTCAAGCAGCCATTGGTACGCTTCCGGATTTCGCCCGTCACAGTACACAATCACCTGTTTAGCGAGACTAGAAATATCCGGACCAAACATAGGGTGCAAACCCACCACTGGTCCTTTGTGTGATTCCAGCATGGCCTGCAGAGGTTCACTCTTGATGGAGGTCAGATCTACCAAGAGGCAATCATCGGGCAACTTGCCTAATGAGCGAATAACACTGTCAGTTTTATTGATAGGCACGGTGACAACCACCATGCCAGCATCAGAGAGTATTTCTTCAGCCTTGTCCCAATCTTTCGAGCCCAATACCTTAACGTCATAGCCAGACAGTCGGAAAAGCTTGCAGAACACTTTACCTAACTGGCCATGGCCACCCACCACCACGATAGAACGCAGATCCGGGTTCAGGCATTTAAATCCAGAATCGTTTTCACTGGCGTAAGATTCGCGCATGGTGCGACGAAGAATATCTTCAATCAGATCCGGCGGAATCCCGCGAGAAGCAGCTTCTTCACGACGTGATGCCAACATAGCAGCTTCACGATCCGGCGCATAAATCGGCAAACCGTGTTTGCTCTTCACCTCGCCAACTTCCGCGACCAATTCCAGTCGGCGTGCCAGCAACTCGACCATTTGTTTGTCGACTTCGTCAATTTGATCCCGAAGTTGGGTCAACTCTGCAACCATGTGGCTTAATGTCCTTGTAAACGCTGTTCCAGGAAAGGTGTCAGTTCATCATGGGCACGGCGCAGCAGGTTTTCAGTATCCTGCCAGTTGATGCATGCGTCGGTAATAGACACCCCGTAAGCCATCTCTTCACGCGGCAAGTCCGCAGACTGATTGCCTTCGTTGATGTTGCTCTCAATCATCAAACCAATGATGGATTGGTTTCCTTCACGGATTTGGTGGAACACATCTTCAGCGACAAGTGGCTGACGACGGAAATCTTTTCGAGAGTTGGCGTGGCTGCAGTCTACCATCAGTGAAGGCTCAAGCCCTGCCCCTTTCATCTCATTTTCGCATTCTGTCACCGAAACTGAGTCATAATTGGTCTGCTTGCCGCCACGCAGAATCACATGACCATCCGGGTTGCCCTGAGTTGTCAGCAGCGCAACCTGACCTTCTTTGTTGATTCCCATGAAACGGTGACCAGATGCGGCCGCCTTCATCGCATTAATGGCCGTTGCCAAACTGCCATCAGTACCGTTCTTGAAGCCAATTGGCATGGAAAGGCCACTCGCCATTTCACGGTGAGTTTGAGACTCAGTCGTACGCGCGCCAATCGCCGCCCAACTGAACAGATCGCCAATGTATTGCGGGCTGATTGGGTCCAAGGCTTCTGTTGCCAGTGGCAGACCCATGTCAGCCAGTGTGATAAGCAGTTCACGGGCTTTGTGAAGACCTGCCTCTACATCGAAAGAGCCATCCAAATTTGGATCGTTGATGAGTCCCTTCCAGCCAACCGTGGTGCGTGGTTTTTCAAAGTAAACTCGCATCACGATGTAAATCTGATCGTTCAGGGTTTCTGAAAGCGCCTTGAGGTTTCTCGCGTATTCAATCGCCGCATCAGTATCGTGAATCGAGCAAGGACCACACACGACCAAAAGGCGGTGATCTTTCTTATGGATGATATCTGCAATTTCCTGACGCGCTTTTGAAATAAAGGCCAACGTCTCTTCCTTTACGGGTAGCTTGCTGCGCAGTTGGTCAGGGGTAATCAGAACCGTTTCGTCCTGAATGTGTACGTTAGTAAGCAGATCTCTTTCCATGACATTTTTCCTTTCTGAATCTATTTTGCGCATTGAACGGGTATTTATCACGCAACTGCCCATACAATAACAATCTGAGAGATGAATGCAATAGATCGTAAAGATAAAATAACATCGTAAACTTATATTTACATAAAGGTGTAATGGTCAAACCCAAAGGCTATTTCATTGACTTCAGCAATCAGCATGTTGGAAATAACTTTGTAAACCCCAGCTTACAAAATAGAAAAAGGCCTTTCGAAAAGGCCTTTTTGCTTGGGGTTGCTATTTTACTAGCTCAATCAGAAAGTCTGGTCAGCTGATTGGAAGTCCTCAAAACCTCTCTGCCATTGCATCTGAAAGCGAAGTCCATCAGGTCTGTTGGCACACACACCCAAATACTGCATGCCCGACAAACCAATGTCATAGGCATTGTCCAGGCTGCAATAGCGATCAACACCTTCCGCATAGCCAGACTCGTAATCGCTCACATCGACATTCTGTCCACCAGCACGCTGTGCCAGCTCATTAAGATCAGACATTGAACGGGAAGGGATACCTCTCAGACCGTCCTGCTCACCGACTGCCTGCCAATCGCCTTTCTTTACCAAAGACTCTGCATCTCCAACGGATGCGCAGCCAACGATCATCAACGCAACCAGTGACACCAAGGATTTTTTCAACATCCTGTGTTCCTTAAGATTGATTTGGAAAGTGTCACTATATACCGATTCAGTGGAAAGGTGCAGAATTGGTGTCATGCATTTTCTTTTAATCCCTTGAGCTTAAAGGAAAGTGCCACAAACAAGACACCAAAAATAAACGCGTACATCGCAATCACCCAAATGAGTGCCGTCGCACCTGCTGCGGGATTAGACATCAAAAAGCCACCGAACAGAATGGAAATAACACCTCCGAGAATAAGGAGCCACTCTCCGGCAATCTCCTTCCTCAGCCTGATCGCGGCGATGATCTCCAGCACACCTTTCGCTATCGCCCAAATGGCTATGTAGAAAAGCAAGGCAACCGCAGTGAGTCCCGGCACAGTAAACGTCATAATCCCGGCCGCGATCCCGACCACACCCCAAAGCATCAGTACCACCCAGTTATCCCGTTCTTTGCGCTCCATGATGGCTGTCCACACCTGAAGTGCGCCGTCCACAAATGCAAAAATACCGAATACCAGAATAAGTGTTTCCACCGACTCTTCCGTCGGCAAGGTCCAGAGCATGAAGCCGAAAATAATGGACGCGATACCACGCAATAACAACACCCACCAATTTCTCGATAGCGCTCCAACCAACTGTTTTTGTAGAGTGTCTGTTGGTTCCATTGTGCTTTCCTCTCATTATTGTTTTGGCAAAACGCCGCCGAACACCAGTGTTCAGCATGTTGAGAGTGAAGCGCGATTTGGTTGACTGTGATGTGCTAAGTTTGCAACCTGGTATGAAATGGTTAGCTTATGGAACGCCGCGCAAATTTCTTTTGGAGAGGAATGAAGAGGTGCAGCTCAGGACTCAAGCTGCACAGATATACCCAAACAGCCAGAGGATTAATCCAGCAATTGAGCGCGAATATCTGCCCATGAAGCAGCAGTAAAGGTTGGCTCAATACCTTTCGGTTTCACTTTTCCATCAACATTCAGCCAGCCAGTGTCGATACCCGCATTGATGCCACCAAGGATATCGGAATCTGCATTGTCGCCAATCATCAGGACGCGCGCTTTATCAGGGTTGCCCATCTTATTAAAGGCATGATCAAAGATAGCAACATCAGGTTTGGCTACACCAACTTGTTCTGAAATCACTACCAAGTCGAAGTACTCCCGAAGCCCTGTTTTTTCTAGACGGATTTGTTGAAGCTGCACAAAGCCATTAGTGATGATACCGAGTTTGGCATGTTGCGCCAGTAAAGGCAGGGTTTCACGCACACCTTCCAAAGGTTCACAAACATCCGCCATGGCATCGAGAAAACGGCGGTTAAGCTCACCCGGTTCAATATCCAAGCGCTCAGCCCACACCAGAAAACGATCTTCTTGAAGCTGTTTCGCCGAGATTGCACCGTTTTGGTATTTCACCCAAAGCGGCTTGTTGACGGTCTGATACTCTGCAAAATCCTGCTCGCTAAAGTTAACGCCCAAGGTTTTGAGCATTGCTTGAAGACCCGCGAAAGCATTGAAAGAAAACAGGGTCTCGTCAGCGTCAAATAAAATCCAATCGTACTGCACGTTATATCTCCTTCATGAAGCTCGCATTATGGCACGCATTTTCCGTCCGCAGAAAAAGAAAAAGCCCGCCTAAACAGGCGGGCTTTCTTTCCCTTTCGGGTATAAACGCCGGAGCGATTATTTCTTAGCCAGACGCTCTTTAATACGAGCTGCCTTACCAGAACGCTCACGCAGGTAGTACAGTTTGGCACGACGTACTGCACCGCGGCGCTTAACAGTAATGCTGTCAACAACTGGTGAGTGAGTTTGGAATACACGCTCAACGCCTTCACCGCTAGAGATCTTACGAACGGTAAATGCTGAATGTAGACCACGGTTACGCTTAGCGATTACAACGCCTTCGTAAGCCTGCAGACGCTCACGCTGTCCTTCTTTAACTTTA
Organism: Grimontia sp. AD028; assembly: GCF_000973155.1. Classification (NCBI taxonomy): domain Bacteria; kingdom Pseudomonadati; phylum Pseudomonadota; class Gammaproteobacteria; order Vibrionales; family Vibrionaceae; genus Grimontia; species Grimontia sp. AD028. The sequence goes on from NZ_LASY01000088.1 coordinate 4,859, forward strand.
ACTTGAACGACAACAGTGTCACCTACGTTGAACGCAGGAACGTCTTGTTTAAGTTGCTCATCTTCGAGCGCTTTGATGATGTTACTCATTTTCTATACCCTAGAATAAACTGATACTAAATATCTTTAGGTACTTGTCTGTGTTCGTTAATGAACTCAGCAAGCAGTGATTCCTGTTCGTCAGTCAGAGCTAGGTTTTCCAGGAGCTCTGGTCTTCTGAGCCAGGTACGGCCCAGCGATTCTTTCAATCGCCAGCGGCGAATGTCCTTATGATTTCCGGATTTCAGTACCGAAGGTACTTCCAATCCATCCAACACTTCAGGACGTGTGTAGTGAGGGCAATCCAGCAAACCATTTGCAAAAGAGTCTTCTTCCGCTGACGCAAAGTCTCCGAGGACACCCGGTACAAACCGGGCAACCGCGTCAACCAACGTCATGGCTGGCAGCTCACCGCCACTGAGCACAAAATCCCCGATAGACCATTCTTCATCGACTTCGGTTTGTATAATGCGCTCATCTACCCCTTCGTAGCGTCCACAGATAAGAATCAACTTCTCGTTCTGCGCCAGCTCCTCAACACCTGCTTGGTCAAGCTTTCGGCCTTGAGGTGAAAGGTAAATCACTTTCGCCTTGCCATCAGCGGCTTTCCTGGCAGTGTGAATGGCATTGCGCAAAGGCTGAACCATCATCAACATGCCTGGGCCTCCACCATATGGGCGGTCATCAACCGTCCGGTGTTTGTCGTGGGTAAAATCGCGGGGATTCCACGTTTCTACCTCGAGCAGGCCTTTTTTAACCGCCTGGCCAGTTACCCCAAATTCAGTAACAGCACGGAACATTTCAGGAAAAAGGCTGATTATACCAACCCACATTTTTCCACTCCCATTGCTTTAAATGTTACTGGGGGAATTAAAATCCAGGATCCCAGTCAACTTCGATCCGTTGAGCAGAGCGATCAATCAACTTGATGACTTGCCCATCGAGGAACGGTATTAAACGTTCCTTCTGGCCAAAAGCATCTTTCGGGTTCGCTTGAATGACCAATACATCGTTAGAGCCCGTTTCCAGAATGTCCGTGACTTTACCCAGGTTGTACCCTTTGGTTGTCACCACTTCCATTCCGTACAGTTCGCGCCAGTAGAATTCTTCATCTGACAGCGAAGGCAATACTTCTGCATTGATAGCGATTTCAGCATTTGTCAGTGCCTGAGCGTCTTCACGCTGATCCAGGCCTTTCAACTTGCCTACATAACCCTGACCATGGCGTTTCCAGTCTTCAAGACTGAATTCCTGCCATTCGCCACGCACTTTGATAAACCAAGGTGTGTAGCTAAAGATGTTTTCAGCATTTTCAGTGTAAGAAAAAACTTTGAGCCAGCCACGGATGCCATAAGAAGCACCTAGCTTGCCTACTACAACCTTTTCTTGCTCACTCATTTCTTTTTCTTTCAACCCTGACACTAATCAATTACGCAGCTTTAGCAGCGTCTTTGATCAGCTTAGCTACGCGGTCAGAAACAGCTGCACCTTCGCCAACCCAGTGGTTAACGCGGTCCAGGTCCAGACGCAGCTTCTCTTCTTGACCCTGTGCAACTGGGTTGAAGAAACCTACTTTCTCGATGAAGCGACCGTCGCGAGCTTGGCGGCTGTCTGCAACAACGATTTGATAGAATGGACGCTTTTTAGCGCCGTGACGTGCCAAACGAATGGTTACCATATCGTCCTCTTTGCATTACTAAATTAAATTGGCCCCGTGCTAATACGGGGCCTCGTGCCAAAATAAAGCTCCGGAATTTTACGCTTTCTGTGATCGAATGCAACTGCTTTAGCTAAAAAAGCATCAGCAGTAACTGGACTTCAATCACTTAGCGATTCCGTCGCTCTATCGAATCCCGGCCAGCTTCTTTCATCTGACCGGAGAATAGGTTTTACTGCGGTTTAGCGTGGGAACATACCACCGCCACCACCCATGCCGCCCATCATGCCTTTCATATTGCGCATCATGTTCTTCATGCCGCCCTTCTGCATCTTCTTCATCATCTTCTGCATCTGGGTAAACTGCTTGAGTAGACGGTTAACGTCCTGTACCTGAGTACCTGAACCTGCGGCGATACGTTTTTTACGTGAGCCTTTAATCAGGTCTGGACGTGCACGCTCTTTCGGCGTCATGGAATTGATGATGGCTTCCATCTGAACGAAGATTTTATCGTCCACTTGGTTTTTCACATCATCAGACAGGTTTGACATGCCCGGCAGTTTGTCGAGCATCCCCATCATGCCGCCCATGTTCTTCATCTGTTGAAGCTGATCGCGGAAGTCCTGAAGGTCGAAACCTTTCTTCTCTTTAAACTTCTTCGCCAGTTGCTCGGCTTTGTCTTTGTCGACATTGCGCTCGAGATCTTCAATCAGTGACAGCACGTCACCCATGCCAAGGATACGGCTGGCAACACGGTCAGGGTGGAACGGTTCCAGTGCGTCGGTTTTCTCACCTACACCCAGGAACTTGATTGGCTTACCGGTAATATGACGAACAGACAGCGCCGCACCACCACGTGCATCACCGTCCACTTTTGTCAGTACCACACCGGTTAGTGGCAGCGCATCGTTAAAAGCTTTAGCTGTATTCGCCGCATCCTGACCTGTCATGGCATCGACCACGAACAAGGTTTCAACAGGGTTGATTGCCGCGTGGACGTCTTTAATCTCGTCCATCATCTCTTCGTCGACGTGCAGGCGACCTGCGGTATCGACAATGACCACGTCATAGAATTTCAGCTTGCCGTGCGCCAATGCTTCACTGGCGATATCAACCGGCTTTTGATCCGGCGTTGATGGGAAGAAATCAATGCCCACATCGCCTGCCAGCGTTTCCAGCTGTTTGATTGCTGCAGGGCGGTAAACGTCAGCTGAGACCACCAGCACTTTCTTCTTGTGGCGCTCTTTGAGCATTTTACCCAGCTTACCAACACTGGTGGTTTTACCTGCACCTTGCAGGCCCGCCATCAGTACCACAGCCGGTGGCTGCGCTGCCAAATCCAACTCAGAGTTGGATTCACCCATCACAGCTTCAAGTTCAGATTGAACAATCTTGATGAATTCCTGACCTGGAGTCAGGCTTTTCGACACTTCCAGTCCAACTGCACTTTCTTTTACTTTCTTGACGAAGTCACGAACCACTGGCAACGCAACATCCGCTTCCAGCAGCGCCATGCGTACTTCACGCAGCGTGTCTTTAATATTGTCTTCTGTCAGTCGACCGCGACCACTGATGTTTTTCAGCGTACGGGATAGACGATCCGTTAGGTTTTCAAACATGTCCTACTCGCTTATCTACGCGATGGCACCACGTGACCCGAAATCCTGTCAGGTGGCGATAAACACAAAATTGGCGCGATTATATCTCATTATTGCTGATGCTTACATGCTGCCTTTAACGATAGTTTTAAAGTGGCTTACAGGCACTTTTCCTAAAATTTGTCGCGGGTAAGACAGGTATACGTCTCAAAGATCGGCTCGTGTTGATAGCGACTCTCAGTTGCGCAAGGTATACTGATCCCTTCCTTTTTGACGCGATGTTGTTGAAAGACACATGGATATCTTTTTAGCACTCACCGCCGCTTTGCTTTATTTTGCGGCGCTTTTGCAAATTATTCCCGGCCTATCCGGCCCGAATCAGATCCCGGCTCGCTCGGTGTTTCTGAGCGCGTGTGGTGCGTTGGTGCTACATGCTTACCTGCTTTCTGATCTCATCCTGTCAGGCGGTGGGCAGAACCTTAGTATCCTTAATGTCGCGTCCCTCATTAGCTTTATCATTGCCGCGATTACCACTGGGCTCATGTTCAGGATGCGGATTTGGGTGCTACTGCCTGTGGTTTATAGTTTCTCTGCGATTAACCTGACCGCAGCCACATTGCTTCCCGGTGCGTTTATCACCCACCTCGAAGCACACCCAGAAGTTCTGGTGCACATATCCCTCGCGCTTTTCTCTTACTCCACACTGATGATTGCCACTTTATATGCCATTCAGCTGGCATGGCTCGACCATCAGTTGAAGCACAAGAAAAAGCTGGTAATGAACCCCAACCTGCCTCCACTCATGGCTGTAGAGCGACAGCTTTTCAACATCATTCTGATTGGTGAAGTGTTACTGACGTTGACCCTGCTGACCGGTCTTGTGTTTGTGCAGGACATGATTGCTCAGGGCAAAGCACACAAAGCTGTGCTGTCCGCAATGGCATGGATTGTCTACGGCGTGCTGCTGTGGGGACATTATCAATCAGGATGGCGCGGACGCCGCGTTATCTGGATCAGCATCGTGGGAGCATTCCTCCTTACACTCGCCTATTTTGGCAGCCGTTTTGTCCGCGAAGTGATTATCGCAGGTTAACGGTCTCTCAATTCAGACGCCCCTTTTTATAGGCTTTCTTTACCCTAACGGGGCGTTTGTGTATAAAGTTTGCGCAGCAATGTTTGACATGGACGCAAATTCTTGCCCTTAATTAGGGTTGAACCAAACAAGAAGGAACTTGCAATTTGGACGACATATCGACGGGAACGCTAGCGACCGTTTTGGTATTGCTCATCTTTATTTCTGCGTATTTTTCCGGCTCCGAAACCGGCATGATGGCATTAAATCGATACCGGCTTCGACACCTATCCAAACAAGGGCATAAAGGCGCCAAGCGTGTAGAAAAGCTGCTTGAACGCCCAGACAGGCTAATTGGCCTGATCCTCATCGGAAATAACCTGGTTAACATTCTCGCTTCCGCCATCGCAACCATTCTGGGCATGCGCCTGTTTGGCGATCTCGGCGTCGCGATTGCAACCGGTGGCCTTACCCTTGTTATCCTCGTATTTGCAGAGGTGACACCCAAAACCCTCGCAGCACTCTATCCAGAACGCGTTTCCTACACCAGCAGCCTTTTACTCAATGTTTTGATGAAAGCGCTTTATCCGCTGGTTTGGGTGGTGAATGGCATTACCAATGGCTTTCTTAAAATTCTGGGGCTTGCGACTGATCACAGCGGAAAAGACAACCTGAGCTCTGAAGAGCTTCGTACCGTGGTGAATGAGGCAGGCGGGCTCATCCCTCGCCGTCACCAGAATATGCTGCTGTCGATTCTTGAGCTTGAAGAAATCACCGTGGATGACATCATGGTGCCGCGAAACGAAATCACTGGCATCAACGTCAATGATGACTGGAAAGCCATCATGCGACAGCTCACCCATGCGCCACATGGCCGTATGGTGCTGTATCGCGACAATATTGATGAAGTGGTTGGCATGCTTCGTGTGCGTGAAGCCTACCGGATGATGGTGGAAAACGAATTCAATAAAGAGAACCTGCTACGCGCCGCGGATGAGGTCTACTACATTCCGGAAGGCACACCGTTGAATGTCCAGATGCTCAAATTCCAGCGTAACAAGCAACGTATCGGTATGATTGTCGACGAATACGGCGACATCATCGGCTTGGTCACTCTGGAAGATATTCTGGAAGAGATAGTCGGCGAGTTCACTACCTCACTATCACCCAGTTTGGCAGAGGAAATTACCGCTCTACCAGACGGCAGTTTCATGATTGATGGCACCGCGAATATCCGCGACCTCAACAAAAGCCTGAACTGGGAACTTCCAACCGACGGCCCCCGTACCCTTAACGGCCTGATACTGGAACACCTTGAAGATATCCCGAGCAGTCAGTTAAGTATTGAGGTCGAAGGGCATCAAATGGAAATTGTTGAAGTCGCTGAGAATATGATTAAGCAGGTTAAGATCTTACCTGTACCTAAAAGCGCCAAGACATAACTTACGTAGGTTTATATTGTTACTCAAAAAACAGCCAGCAAATTGCTGGCTGTTTTTTTAATATCTCACCCAGTTCAATCCTTCTATCTACCTCTGCTCCAATTAATCTCATTTTTCATACAAATGACCAAGTTATCAGCTAGTTTTAAAGAGGTGCTCTATCGGTTTTGTGCACCGACTTTCTTTGAATAATTTGTTTGTGCTTGCTGAGGAAGGAAAGCAATCATGTTTAACGGGAAACTGAAAAAACAACTGGAAGAACTGGAATTAAGTGCTTCACACAACCAAGCCATTTTGGATGCCATCAACAACAGTGTTGCGACAATTCACTTCACACCTGAAGGTGTCGTCAAACACGCAAACAACATATTCCTCGGTGCTGTAGGTTTTACGCTTGAGCAATTGACAGGAAAGCATCACAGAGAGTTATGCGACCCTGAGTACGGTCAAAGCATGGAATATCAGAAATTCTGGGAGAGACTGCGTGGTGGTGAAGTCATCAGTGGGACAGTTCCTCGGCTAAATTCAAAAGGAGAGAGGCTATGGCTTGAAGCCACTTACTTCCCGATTAAAGAAAACGGTGCCGTGGTTGAGGTGATGAAAATCGCTGCAGACATTACCAAAGAAAAGATCAAGCTAGATGATCAGGCAGCAGTTTTTGACGCACTGAATAAGTCTATGGCCATGATTGAGTTTCACCCTGACGGCACCATTATTCAAGCCAATGCTAATTTCCTAGGTGCTGTTGGATACACACTCGACCAAATTCAGGGCAAACATCACCGTATGTTCTGTCCCGATCATTTCTATCAGGATAATCCTAATTTCTGGGCCGAACTTGCCAATGGAGATTTCAAAGCAGGCCAGTTTGAACGAAAAGATTCCATGGGCAATGTCCTCTGGCTCCGCGCGACTTATAACCCAGTGTTTGATGACAAAGGCAGGGTTATCCGTGTCGTGAAGTTCGCTAATAACATTACCGAGAAAGTGACACAGGAGCATGCAATTCGCGACGCTGCGGGAGTCGCTTACTCAACGTCGGTCAAGACAGCAGAGATTGCCACAAGAGGCGCAGGTGTGCTGGAGTCGACGGTTGCGACATCACAGTCTATTTCCGATCAGGTGCTGGAAACCTCTAACGCCATTACCCAACTCAATGAGCAATCTAAGAGCATTGAAGCCATCCTATCCACCATCAGTGACATTGCTGACCAGACTAATCTTCTGGCACTAAATGCTGCGATTGAAGCGGCGCGTGCCGGTGATCAGGGCCGAGGCTTTGCTGTGGTTGCGGATGAAGTCAGACAACTTGCTGCGCGCACCAGCCAGTCGACTGCTGAAATTACCGACGTTGTGAAGAAAAACCGTGACCTGACATCCGATGCAACCCGTAAGATGTCGAGCGTGTCAGAAGCCGCAGAAAAAGGTACCCAGCAGATATCTGAAGCTTCCACTGTGATGGAAGAAATCCGTTCCGGTGCAGAAAACGTTGCGCAGACCGTATCCGGTTTAAACGTAGGAACCTGAAGAAAAAACAAATAAAAAACGCTCCCTCTGGAGCGTTTTTTATTGCACGAACAAAAACTCTTAACGGATTCGATTGCCGCTATCAGTATCAAATAACACCAGCTTTTCAGGATTAAAGCCAAGGTGTGCCATGTCCCCTGCACTCAGCGCAATATTGGCTGGCATACGCGCCACTACTTCCTTACCGCCCAATGAGGTGATGACATAAGTGTCTGCGCCCGTTGGCTCCGTCACATCGACTTTGCAATGCAAGGTACCTTCGCCATCGGCTTGTTCGGTAATGTCTTCCGGTCTCACGCCAAGACTCACGGTCTTCCCGACATAAGCAGCTAAGTCTGCAAACCCAACATCAAACGCGATCGATTGATTCACACCATCGAACCCTTCCAGTTCCAACACGGTGCGGTTGGTATCCGCTTCTAACACCTTAACATCAACCAGATTCATCGAAGGGCTTCCCATAAAGGTTGCCACAAAGGTGTTGGCCGGGTTGTCATAGACTTCTGCCGGAGATCCAAGTTGCTGCAGCTCGCCATCTTTCATGACTGCAATCTTGGTTGCCAAGGTCATCGCTTCAATCTGGTCATGGGTGACGTACACAATCGTCGCATTCAAACGTTGGTGAAGACGTTTGATTTCAGTACGCATATCAACACGGAGCTTGGCATCCAGATTAGACAACGGCTCATCGAACAGGAAGATTTTCGGGTCACGAACCAACGCCCTTCCCATCGCAACACGCTGACGTTGACCACCAGAAAGCTGACCCGGTTTGCGGCTCAGCAAGTGCTCAATCTGCAGCATGGAAGACACCTCATTGATCTTGCGGTCACGCTCCGGTTTTGGAACGTCACGCATTTCCAGTCCAAACGAGATGTTCTGACCAACGGTCATGTTCGGATAAAGTGCATAAGACTGAAATACCATGGCGATATCCCGGTCTGCCGGGTGCAGGTCATTGATCACCACATCACCGATAGAAACATCCCCATCACTGATGCTGTCGAGACCTGCAATCATATTCAATAGTGTGGATTTACCACAGCCAGATGGCCCCACCAGTACCAGAAAGTCACCATCATCAATGGCGATGTCGATACCCTTCAATACCTCAACATGACCAAAGCGTTTTTTTACATTATTCAGCGTCAAAGAAGCCATTCAGATTATCCTTTTACTGAGCCAGCCATCAGACCGCGTACGAAATAGCGACCGGCCAGGACATAAACCAAAAGGGTGGGCAGCGCGGCAATCATGGCGCCAGCCATGTGGACGTTGTATTCCTTTACACCCGTGGAAGAGTTCACCAGGTTGTTCAGAGCTACGGTGATCGGCGCAGTATCGCCCGATGCAAATGACGCCCCGAACAGGAAGTCGTTCCAGATATTGGTGAACTGCCAGATGATGGTCACCACAATGATGGGGCCGGAACTTGGCAGCAAAATGCGGAAGAACATGCGGAAGAAGCCCGCACCATCAATCATGGCGGCGCGAATCAGCTCGCTAGGAAACGCTTCGTAATAGTTACGGAAAAACAGCGTGGTGAAACCCAAACCATAAATCACATGCACCATCACCAACCCAGGTGTGGTATTGGCAATGCCAAGGGTACCGAGTACCTGGCTCATAGGTACCAGCACCACCTGGAAGGGAATGAAGCAACCAAACAGCATCAGGCCGAACACCCATTTATGTCCAGGGAAACGCCACTTGGTAAGTACATACCCGTTCAATGCACCTAACATGGTGGAAAGCAAAACACCGGGCACCGTGATGGCAATTGAGTTACCGAAGTAGCCGCTTATCCCCTCGCAGGTAAGGCCAATACATGCGGTTCCCCAAGCTGCTTTCCATGGTTCAACCGTCCACACTTCTGGCAGCGCCAGCATGTTCCCCTGACGGATTTCATCCAGCTCTTTAAAGGATGTCACCAGCATTACGAACAGAGGAAGCAGATACATACAAGCGAACACGATGAGCGTGGTATAGATCAGCACACGCCAGAATTTCGCCCCCTGAAACGGCGATTTATTATCAATGCTGTCCATGCTTCGGCTCCTTCAACTCGCTGTAAAGGTAAGGCACGATGATTGCCGCAATGGTCATCAGCATCACAATGGCACTCGCCGACCCCACAGCCATTTGATTTCGTGAGAAGGTGTACGAATACATAAAGGTGGCGGGAAGCTCAGTGGCATTACCCGGCCCGCCGCCAGTCAGGGCGATAACCAGGTCATAGCTCTTAATGGCCATGTGTGCGAGCACGATAAAAGCGCTCAAAAACACAGGACGAAGCTGAGGAATGATGATGCGACGATACATTTGGAAGGAAGACGCACCATCTAACTGTGCGGCTTTCAGCATTTCGCTGTCGATGCCCCGAAGCCCGGCAAGGAACATAGCCATGACAAAACCTGAAGTTTGCCACACCCCGGCAATCACGACCGTATAGATCGCCATTTCCGGGTTAATCAACCAGTCAAAGCTGAAGCTCTCCCACCCCAGCTCATGCATGGTTTTCTCAAGCCCAAGACCAGGGTTTAAGAACCATTTCCATGCGGTACCTGTCACGATAAAGCTAAGTGCCATGGGGTAGAGAAACACGGGGCGAAGCCCGCCTTCAATACGGATTTTCTGGTCGAGCAGAATCGCCAGTAACAACCCCAGCGCACAGCAAATCACAATGTAGAGGATGCCAAATACTGCCAGGTTTTCGAGTGCCACCTGCCAGTTAAGGCTGTTCCAGAGTTTTTCATAAGGCCGAACCCCATCGAGGTTATAGTTCGGCAGCATCCGCGATCGGCTGAAAGAAATGTAGGTTGTCCAGGCGATAAAGCCGTAGACAAAAAAGAGGATCAGCGCGAACGAGGGAGCAATGACAATTTTTGGCAACAGTTGCTGCCAGAACTGGCGCGAACTGTATTTTCCTTGAGAAGCCATAGTTGATCCTTCAAACGACGAGAAACGACTGTCTTTAGAATAAAAAGGGGAAGGGCTTTAACCCGTCCCCTTTTTCCATTGGATTACTGAGCATCCTGAACAGCAGCCACCAGTGCTTTTGTCGCTTGCTTAGAGTCCATACCGCCATTGAAATGGTTAGTCACGACATCATAGACCGCATTTTTCACAGCGGCTGGCGCTGCGTGGCCATGAGCCATACTGCCGACGAGCGTGTTGCTCTTGTTAGCTTCCGCCAGATCCGCCATGCCTTTTTTACCACAGGCGTCGAACGCATCATTCGGTACGTCAGTACGTGCTGGAACTGACCCTTTCACCACGTTAAACGCAGATTGGAATTCAGGCGACATAATGGCTTTGGCCATCGCTTTCTGTGCATCTGAATCACCCACATCAAACATCACGAATTGGTCAGAGTTGAAGGTGACCATGCCTTGGGTACCTGGCATGCGGAAACACAGGAAGTCCTCGTTTGGTTTTTTACCGGCTTTCAGGAATTCACCTTTCGCCCAGTCACCCATGATTTGCATGCCTGCTTTATCTTCAATCACCATGGCAGAAGCCAGGTTCCAGTCACGGCCTGGGAAGTTCTTATCCACATAACCGCGCAGCTGTGACATACGGTCAAAGACTTTGACCATAGTGTCCGAACCCAGTGCTTCCGGATCTAAATCCACCATGGCTTTGCGATAAAAGTCGATACCACCAGTGGTCAGTACCACGCCATCAAAAATGGTCGCGTCCTGCCAAGCCTGACCACCGTGAGCCAGTGGGATGTAACCCGCGGCTTTCAGTTTATCCAGCGTTTCAATCAGTTCATCCCAGTTGGTAGGCTGTTTTGCTCCCACTTCATCGAGCAGCTTTTTGTTCGCCCATATCCAGTTGGTGGAATGGACGTTCACCGGCGCAGACACCCACTTTCCATCGTACTTGGCAAAGTTTTGCAGCGCATTCGGCACCACCGTATTCCAACCTTCGGCATCTGCCACGCTGTTAAGGTTGGCTACCACATCTTCCGCTGCCCAATCCTGGATATCAAAGCCCAGCATCTGTACCGCAGTCGGAGGATTACCCGAGGTCACACGGGCACGCAAAACCGTCATTGCGTTACCGCCACCGCCACCGGCTACCGGCATGTCCTGCCAGCCGATGCCTTGGCTCGCAAGGTCATCCTTGAGTACATTTAACGCCGCAGCCTCACCGCCTGATGTCCACCAGTGCAGTACTTCTACATCTTCCGCTTGTGCTGAAGTCACCGTTCCGATAGCGACTGCAGCTGACAGCATTGACATTACCAGTTGATTTTTCATGCTTACCTCGTTTGTTTTGTGACATGACCACTCGGTCCGTGTACCCAAACAACTTGCAGCGACTACCCACTACGCAAAGCTTGTTAAACCAAGCTCTTGGGTGCCTGCGTAGACAGTCGCTGGATCAACTCAACACCGACGAGTATTTTGTTGGGTGTTTGTTGTTGAGCCAGCAAGCGTTGCAGCAAGTAACATGCTTCCCGCGCAATATCTTCTCCCTTTACCCTCACAGTTGAGAGAGCGGGATAAATCAGGCGGGAATCTTCTAAATCATCAAATCCAATAACGGAGACATCTTCGCCGGGCTGTTTTCCGGCTTCGTGTAAAGCGGTATAGACGCCGTAAGCCACGACGTCGGTAAAGCACACAATAGCCGTCACTTCGGGAGCCAATGACAAAAGGCGGGTAGTGGCTTCATGCCCTCCAGAACGGCTACTCGGGCTGTGCTGAATATAATTATCAGGAACCGTTAAACCAGCCTCATCCATGGCATCCATAAAGCCTTGGTGACGCAGTTTGAGATCAATAAAAGTTTCCAGCCCCCCCACAAAAGCAATGTGCTTGTGGCCAAGTTCAATCAAAGAACGGGTTGCTAAATAGGTTCCCAATCGGTTTTCAGCCATGACTGCCGGGGAGAGAGAATTTTCAACTTCCCGCATGATTGAGATGATAGGGAGCCCGGTGGCAACAATATTGTCTATCCAACGGTTATCAGTGCCGGGGGCTGGCGTGATAATAATGCCAGCGACATTGTGACCGCGAAGCGCATGAACAAATTGATTCTGACGCTCGATACTCTCGTTCACATCCATAATGATAGGGATAAAGCCCAGCTCATCGAGATAGGGCTCCAAGCCTTTGATAATTTGGTTGAAGTACGGGCTGGTAAGGTTATTGGATAAGACAGCGACAATTTTTGAACGTCCACCACGCAGGCTGGCAGCACCGCCGTTATAAACGTAGCCAAGGGATTTGCAGGCTTCATTAACCCGTTTTTTTTTCTCATCACTGACTGACTCGCTGCCATTTAGCACCAGTGAAACCGTAGACTTCGAGACGCCAGCAATTTTTGCCACATCAATCATCGTGACACGTTTTTGAGGAAAATCCTTTCCGTCTTTAGCTTTCATAGCCACCACATCCAAACAACACGACATCAAGATGATTCAGTCATCACCTACCAATGTGTTTTTGGAACCTTCCATTAAACTCCTTGTAAAAAAGTAGAACACCGCCGCACTAATTCAAAGCAATCAGCGAACTAAGATCACAAAATAACCAATGACAAATCCATCAATTACTTTTTATCTTGGATCGATCACGAAATTTCAATGGCACGTGACAAACCACAAAAATGATCATTCTCCTTGCCTTCTCGGTGTTAAGTGTCGTTATCGTATCATCGGCCATTCCTGATATGCCTTACACTTTGCCATAGGAGTCAATGTCAGACGGTCTGCGTATGAACCACCGGCGACGTTAATTTATGTTGCATAATGGAGGATATATGAGTCTTTCTATGGATAATTTACCTGGTCAAATTCATGCTTTTAAACAGGAACTAAAAATCAAAGTGCCTGATTATGAATCCCGGTTTAAGCTCGTATCTGAAGCCCTGAGAGCAGAAGTGGAGCGCATCCAACAGGAAGAAGCCAATGGTTCAGCTATTCCCCAGTTTGAATTTGTCGATATTGCCGAAACCGGTTTTAGCGATGCGCAAAAACAGCAAGTCCACCAGGCGGGCTGCTGCATTATTCGAAACACCTTACCAGCGAAAGAAGTCAGTCAACACAACGATGCCCTTTCACGCTACATCATCGAAAATGGCTACTACGAACACACCCCCACTGTCGAAGACAACTACTTCAGCCAACTGAAATCTGACAAGCCACAGATCTTCGGGATCTACTGGTCACAAGCCCAGATCTGGGCACGTCAGCACCCAAACATGGCAACTGCCCGAAGACACCTTAATCACCTCTGGACATGGCAGGACAATGGCAAAACCTTTTTCAACCCTGATCTTGAGGCCAGCTATGCGGATCGTGTCCGTCGCCGAGAACCGGGAGACGCTACTCTCGGCCTTTCGCCACATGTCGATTCCGGCTCGATAGAGCGTTGGATAGAACCCCATTACCGGAAGGTTTATCACGAAGTATTCTTGGGCGACTGGCAGAAGTATGAAGCGTTTCATGGTGCCAACCGTATTGAGGTCGAGGAATATCCATCCCCTGCGGTATGCAGTGTTTTCCGCACTTTCCAAGGCTGGGTGGCGCTAACTTCTCAGGGCAAGGGTGATGGAACCTTGCAAATGGTACCTTCCACCATGGCGATGCCTTACATGCTACTGCGTGCTATTCAAGATGATGTGCCTGAAGAAGATCTTTGTGGCGCCACACCGGGGCGTGCGTTGACAGTCTCACCGAAATGGCACCCATTGTTACTGGAAGGTTTGGTCTCGATACCGAAAATGAATCCTGGCGATACGGTCTGGTGGCATCCGGATACCATTCATGCCGTAGAAGATAAACATAATGGCGATGGCTATAGTAATGTGTTGTTTATTGGTGCTGCGCCGGATTGTGAGAAAAACCAGCACTTCCTTGCCAAACAGCGCACTGCTTTTCTAAATGGTGAGAGTTGCCCAGACTTCGCACCTGAGCACCACGAAATAAACTATCAGGGACGCGCAACCATGGATGACTTGAGTGAACTGGGCAAACGCCAGATGGGTTTTGAATAACCTCAATGTCAGCGATGAGAGCTTTGGGGTAGCCATAGACCAAACGCAAAAAAGCGCCGGAACCGGCGCTTTTGTTTTATTGAATCTGCTCACTGATGAGAGCTAGAAAGGCCACCAGCTTCGGTTATCTTCCAACTCTTCACGGCAACTTCTCAACTGCCCACCGTAAGTTTGCGCCTGGCGCTCAACCTTTCTCGCCACTTGCATCACTTTCGGCTTGGATTTGTAAGTCCCGCGCTTAAAACCACCACGTCCTTCGTGATAAGCAAGATACTGGTTATAAGCATCCCACTTCGAAATCCCTAGTTGCTTCTGGGTTTCGCTGGTGTACCAGCCAATAAATTGCATAGCATCCCCAAAATCGGTGCGAGAGCCGCCATTGCGGGTCGCCTTCTGGTAATCAGACCACGCAGGGTCCTGAGCCTGTGCATACCCGTATGCACTGCTGACACGTCCCCACGGGATCACCCAGAGCACATAGTCTCGGGGAGGTAACGCATCATGAACGTAGGAACTTTCCTGTTTCACAAACGCCATTGCGATATGGATTGGCGTTCCCCATTCATCTTCCATGTCGACCGCATCTTCGTACCAATCATCATACTGGCGGAAAATGCTGCAAATATTATCGGGATTTTTAGGCGGAGGAGCCGCACAGCCGCTCAATAACAGTGCGCTGAGAACAAGCAGCCATTTGGGAGAAATGCGCATGGGTGTCCTTTCTGTCTATCGCGTTTTTCTATCTATCGCGTTGTTGGTACATATACCCAAACGACCTGA